>JANYGR010000349.1 GCA_025359355.1 Bacteroidota bacterium
TGTGTAAAACTGTACAAACAACTCAATAATTATGGAAAGTAAATTTTGTACTATGGTTTAAGTTGCTAAGTAAATAAGCTATTAACAAAGCATTAATTAATTACAGTTAGTTATGAACCATAACTTTAATTTTACACGGAGTAATTGTTAATAGCATGACAACCTAACTAACTGATTTTTAATAGCAGTAGTTATGAGTGTTAATTAACGTTGATTAGTAGTTATGCACAAAGTTTTGTGTGATGAAATTTTTTATGCAGGCGTGGTCATTTTAAAATTGTTATACGTAACAATTTTGTGTATCATTATAAACGTAAATATAACGTATACCTAACAAAAATTAATTGTATGAAAAAAATTATTTTATTGCTTATCTGTTTATTATCATTACAGGTTTTTTCTCAAAAACAAGATAAAAGCGTTGCTTTTGATGAACCGGAGGGTTGGACAAAATTATTACAATTAAAAAACAACAATACTTTTTTTGTAGAGTATACAAAAAAAGAAGGCATCAACGTGATGTTGTTTGATGCGACTAGAAAAAAAATTAGTAACGGAAAATTGCCTTTGACTATTATTCAAGATAAATTAAGTTATTATGCCGTTTGTGGTGTTTATGAAATAGCAGGAGATCTTGTTATCTTTTATCAAACTTCAGAAGATAAAACGCCTATTATGGTTAGAATAATTGTGGATGGTAAAACAGGGAAGCTAAAAGCAGAAGAGAAAATAGCTGAATTAAATAAAATAACAATGGGTGATGCTTATGGCGCAGCTTTTGGAGATATTGATATGCCAGATTTACAGGTAGCTAAAGACCCCGAAAGTGATTATTATGCTGTTATTAGATATAACTCATTAACGCATGAAACAAATGAAAGGATAGAAATTTTACACTACAATCCGCAACATAAAATAATTAACAAAGCGTTTTATATTGCTCCAAACAATAAGTATAAATACACTAAATATTTGAGCGCTTACGTGCATAAAGATGATTATGTAGTAATAGGTGCTTACGCATTTAATACTAAAAAATCTGGCGGAGAAGAGGCTCGCTTTTATGTAGCACAATTATCAAAAGGTAAATCAAGTTTTGTACAAAAAGAATTATCTTATTCTGATTTTTATAAAGGTGCCCGTTGTGTGTTTAATTATAATACGGTTAAAGATATTATAAATATGGTTATTATTACAGACGCAGAGATTATAAAAGGCAATTTAAATTATGATATTGTTTACCAAAACATTAACCCTACTAATTTACAGCTAGAAAAGCCATATAAGGCAGACTTTACAAAAGTAAATGAATACTATAAAAATACCATGTTGCGCAAAGATAATTTTTCAGGCATGGTTCAGGGAACCATTGTTGATAAAAGCGGGAACCTATTAGTGATATATCAAAACACAACATTAAAATATGGAAATGGTTCAGGTATTGCGGGTACTTTTTTAGGAGATGTAGCATTAGTAACCATGTCGCCAGAAGGTAAAGTATTAAACACGGCTGTTTTCCCTATGGATATCTATTTAAGTGGCAAACACGCTTCTTTTAATTGTAATGGTTTAAGAAGTGGGTTAAGACCTGCTGATACATGGCAAGATGGCGGCTTAGCAAATCAACAGTATTTTGCGTTAGATGTTGTTGCTACTGAAAACGCAGAATATGTGTTTTTTAATAATTCACAAGAAAACATGGGATTAGCAGATTCTGATAAAACAAAAACAGTAAAAATGATATCGTTGGCAACGGCAGTAAAATATACCTTAAAAAAAGGTGCTGTAAAAAAAGAATATTTGTTAGGCACACCAAAAGACAAAAAAGATAACGAATTTTGTAATTTTGGATCTTCTGATTATAATGCCTTAACAAAAACGTATGTAACACAAGTTACTGACCCTAAAACAAAAAAAACATCGTTGATTTGGCTTAAGTTAGATTAATTAAACCTTCAGTATTTAATCTCTTTGGGTTTAATTCCTCGAAGCTCTGCTTCGACTCTTTTTTGTAATATTGTTATGTGAGCGAATATATCCATAAAAGTCATAATGTTTCAGTTTTATTATATCATTTTGTTTGTCCTTCAAAATATAGACG
>JANYGR010000356.1 GCA_025359355.1 Bacteroidota bacterium
CAATATATGTCTTTAGGGGCTAGTGGCGCTATTAATGCGTTAGTCTTTAGTTTTATATTAGTAGCTCCAACAGCACAATTAGGATTCTTTTTTATTCCGATGCCAGCTTGGATATTTGGTATTTTATTTTTAGGAGTTACATTTTATTTAAGTAAACGAAAAACAGGAAGTGAATCTGTTGATAGAGTGGGGCATGAGGCTCATTTCTGGGGAGCTATTTTTGGAATTGTATTTACAGGCATTTTAAAACCTGAGTTGTTTTCTGATTTTATAACTAAAATTATTCATTAATAAGAGCATGACAGTTACCTTTTTAGGCACAGGCACCTCTCAGGGAGTTCCCATTATAGCTTGCGATTGCGAGGGTTGTCGTTCTAAGGATATAAAAGACAAACGTCTTCGATCTTCTGTATTAATAGAAAGCGATGAGGCAAAAGTAGTTATTGATTCAGGACCTGATTTTAGATATCAAATCTTACGCGAAAAATTAAAAACACTAGATGCTGTTGTATTTACGCACGAACACAAAGATCATATTGCTGGATTGGATGAAGTTAAATCATTCAATTTCTTTAATAAAATGCGAATGCCCGTGTATGCTACCGAACGCGTGCAACAGGCTTTAAAACGAGAATTTGCTTATATTTTTTCAGACGATAAATATCCTGGTATTCCTGAAATTGATTTATACACCATTAACGATAAGCCTTTTTCAGTAAAGGATATTACGTTATTACCTATTGATGTCATGCATTTTAAAATGCCTGTAAAATCTTATAGAATAAACGATTTTACATACATCACTGATGCTAACTTTATTTCCGAATCGGAAAAAGAAAAAATAAAAGGATCAAAAATTATTGTTGTCAATGCATTAAGAAGAGAAGAACATGTTTCTCATTTTACACTTCAACAAGCTATTGATCTGATGATAGAGCTTAAGCCTGAAAAGGCTTATTTAACGCACATTTCGCATCAACTCGGATTACATCAAGTAGTATCAAAAGAACTTCCATCGTTTATAGAATTGGCATACGATGGTTTGAAAATTACGATTTAGGTTTACTTAAATTTAACGTTATAATTTCAAGTGTAAGGAGTAATTTACTTGACATTGTTAAATTTATTTTAAACAAGTTATCTCATACATTGGTAATAGTGCGGTTGCCATTGGCGAAAAGGAGCGATATACATATTTTTCTGGCGGCATAGCGAAGGCTATTTGAGCGAAGAAAAAATGGTCACGCCGCGGCGTGAGGCTTTTCGCCTTGTCCCGATAGTTATCGGGATTTGTTTCTTTTGGTTAAGCAAAAGAAAATAAAAAGAAAAACTTTTTTGAATGTATTCTAATTAAGAAACTTACTTAATCGTTTTATCGTAACTGACAAATAAGTTAATATACATTAGCCTTGAGATCCTCATTGTTACAGGAAATAAAACAACCACTAATCCTAAAAACGAAAAAAGAAACACCAGAACATTTAATTTAAGAAGAAGAACCATCACTAAAAATAAAGCTACACCATAAGCTATATTTAACCCATAACTCACATACATAGCGCCATAGTAAAAACCTACTTCCTTGTTAAATACTTCACCGCAATGAGAACATTTGTCATGCATTTTTACAAATGTTTTTAAATTGTAAGCGTGTTTGTCAATAAAAAAATCTCCTTGATGGCATTTAGGACATTTATTATTTAGAATGGAATATAGTTTAGTATCTTTTAGCATGCATCAAAAGTAACAAGTTAAAACGAATGTTCGTTTTAATTTTCAAATGATTAATATCACTTTTCAACTAATTTTAATGTAATGTATGTTTACTCGAAGGTTTTGAAATTTTGAGGAGTCATACCTTCCAGCTTTTTAAAAAAGCGAATGAAATAAGAAGACGACGCAAAGTTCAAATGATCAGATAACACATTAAAGTAATTAAGAGAAATCGCTAACTGGTTAGCGTAAAAATCTAATTGATGTTTGGTTATATTATGTTAACAGTGTTTTTTAAGTGCTCTTCAAAGGGCAATATCTCTATAAGCCCAATTTTAGAAGGTTTACAGCTAATAGTTTGAATATTATATACTGGAATTTTTTTTAAAGGAAGCATATAATAACCTTAATAAAATCATTAACTCTTTGAAGTACAGGCTTTCGAAACAGTTCTAACATCTGTTTTTTCAATGGCACCAAATCCGCCTGCAATATCAATGAGTTTATCAAAACCTTTTCTTTTTAATAAAGATGCAGCGATCATACTTCTATATCCGCCAGCACAATGAATATGGTATTCTTTTTCTTTGTTAAGCGAACCTTCCCAATCTATAATAAAATCAAGAGGATTAGAGCACACGTTTTCTAAATGACTTGATTCATATTCGCCAGGTTTGCGCACATCTAATACATTTAAAGTTGTAGAGTTATACGCGTTAGCAAATTCAGTAGCGTCGATAGATGTGATGGTTGAAATTTCTTTTCCTGATTTTATCCATGCTTCTATGCCTCCTTCAATATATCCAATGCAATTATCATAACCAACACGGGTTAAGCGCACTACGGCTTCTGCTTCTCTGCCTTCTGGCGCAACAAGAATAATAGGTTGTTTTAAATCAGTAATTAAAGCGCCTACCCATGGTGCAAATTGCCCATCTATTCCAATAAAAATAGAGTGGGGGATATGACCTTTAGCAAATTCTTGTGGCTTTCTAATATCTAAAATAAGAGCGTTAGTTGTTTTTAGTAAGTCTTCTATTTCCTTTATAGATAAGGGTCTTGAGCCATTCGATGTTATTTTATCATAATTGCCGTAACCACTTTTGTTTAAGTTGGCATTTTTTGCAAAATACTGAGGCGCTGGAAGTATGCCAGTAGTAAGCTCTTTAATAAATTCGTCTCTGGTTAAATTACCCAATGCATAATTCGTTTTCTTTTGATTGCCAAGTGTGTCAAAGGTTTCCTTGCTCATGTTTTTTCCGCAAGCAGAACCAGCTCCGTGTGCAGGATAAACAATAACATCATCTGGTAAAGGCATAATTTTATGACGTAACGAATCATATAACATACCTGCTAAATCAAACTGAGTTAAATCAGATTTAATCGCTAAATCGGGGCGACCTACATCTCCAATAAATAAGGTATCTCCCGAAAAAATACAATGTGGTTGTTTATTTTCATCTAATAATAAGTAGGTTGTTGACTCAAGCGTATGACCAGGTGTATGAAGAACTTTGATGGTTAATTTACCAATTTTAAATTCTTGGTTATCGGTTGCAATAATACTTTTAAAATCTGTATGTGCATTAGGTCCAAACACAATCTCTGCGCCTGTTTGTGCCGAAAGATCCAAATGTCCTGATACGAAATCAGCATGAAAATGCGTTTCGAAAATGTATTTTATTTTAGCATTATTTTTTAAGGCCAAATCCGTGTATGGTTTGTATTCTCTTAATGGATCAATAATAGCGACTTCTCCTTCAGATTGTATGTAGTAAGCACCTTGAGCTAAACAGCTAGTATATAATTGTTGTACGATCATAATTATGGTAATGTGACACAAATTTAAAGAATTTATGAGTTCTTTTTTTATTAAATTTCTAACATATTGTACTAATCGATCTCTATAATAGGACTTCAAAGTTTGTTTATAATAAATTACTGGATTTTACTAATATACCACTTTTTAGGTATTTGTTTAGAACTATTCTAAATATACTTTTGCCCTGTAAAATTATAACTATGCGATATTTTAAATACATAATAACATCCTTTACCTTAATAGGCGCTATTAGCAATCAAGCACAGGTAATTACAAGAGAAGATTCTTTAAATGCGGGTTTAGTAGCAAAAAATGCACCTACTGTTATATCGGGATATGGACAAGCAAAAGTGGAATATGATTTAAAAAATAGAACGGGTGTTGCTAATTTAACTCGTAATGTTTTATTCCTTGGACATCGTTTTTCAAATAAAATTTCTTTTTTCTCTGAAATGGAAATAGAAGATGCTAAAGTTGTTGGAGGAAAGCCTTCAGGGGAAATTTCTATGGAACAATTATTTTTGAAGTTTAATATTAACAAAAATAATTACATCGTTGGAGGTTTGTTTATTCCTCGTATTGGAATTATTAATGAAAATCATTTACCTACTACATTTAATAGCAATGATCGACCTTTTGTAGAACAGTTAGTTATTCCTGCTACTTGGCGCGAATTAGGTATTTCTGTTTACGGACAAATTACCAAAATTCCAGGTTTAAATTATTCGGCGGCAATTATGAATGGATTAAGTAGCGCTGGATTTCAACAGGGTACCGGATTGAGAGAAGGTCGTTTTGAAGGGAGTAATGCTTCAGCCTCTAATTTAGCAGTAACCGGAGCTTTATTATATTATGTGAAGCATTTTCGTATTCAGGCTTCAACGTATTATGGAGGAAGCGCAGGTTTATCAAAAAAGCAAGGAGATAGTTTGCACGTAGATTATGGTGCTTTTGGAACACCAGTATCCTTGAGTGAAGTAAATGTTCAGTATAACGGAACAAAAGGATTTCATTTTAAAGCATTAGGAACGTATGTATCCATTAAAGATGCCGATAAAATAAATTTAGCTTATGCTAATAACACACCAAGTAGTATGTATGGTTATTATGTAGAATTAGGATATAATATATTTCAAAAGATAGATAAATTAAAAACTCAAAGTATGTTATTATTTGCGCGTTATGAGTCGATGGATTTGAATGCGAGTGTCCCTAAAAATGGTATAGAAGATGGTTTGCAACAAAAACAATATGTGGTGGTAGGCCTTCACTATCAACCGTTAAAGGGTGTATCGGTAAAATTAGATTACGTGTATCGTGTTACGGGAGAGTATAACAAAGCATTATATGTTACAAATCCTTACGCTACAAATACACCATTTTATACAAATTACCAATTTATTAATTTAGGAATAGGCTATAGTTTTTAAGTATGCAACGCAGAGAATTTATCAAATCATCTTGTATTACCTGTGCCTCATTAGTTGGTGTTAGTGCCTTGGCGTCGTTACTTCAATCGTGCGCCACCTTACCAACTTTAAAAACGGTTTCTAAGGAAAATATTATTTCTATTCCAGAAACATCGTTTGTAGAAAATCAAAACATACTTATTTTAAAAGATCCGCAATTAGAGTTTGATATATTGGTAGTGAAAAAGAAAGACAATAGTTATAATGCCATCTATATGCAATGTTCGCATCAAAATCAACCTTTGTCGGCCACTAAAACAGGCTTGTTTTGCGCATCGCATGGTAGTGCTTTTGATTTAGAAGGAAATGTAACGGTTGAACCAGCTACTGATCCATTACGTAAATTCAAAACAGAAGTCAGTAATTCCATCATCAAAATTTATTTAAGTAAGTCTTAACGGTATGATAAAATCTTTTTATTTTAACATTGTTTTTTTGATAATAGGAGTATCTATTATTTTGTCATCTTGCCGAAAAGCCAAGCCTGCTGATGAAATTACGAACTCATCGAGCAGTACCCTTAAAAAAGACATATTGGTTGATTTATCAGCAAATGTAATTAACGCAACGTATTCGGATTTGGCATTTAAAGCGAATGATTTGCAAGCAGCTATTGTTACGTTTAGCAATACTCCTAATGCAGCAAATTTGATGACGTCTCAACAAGCCTGGAAAAATGTGCGCAGTGCTTGGGAACAAGGCGAAGGTTTTTTGTTTGGCCCTGTAAGTGTTCAAAACATTGATCCTCGCATTGATACTTGGCCAGTTGATTTTGCACGGTTAGATTCAGTATTATCTTCCTCTGCTGTTTTTACAACAACTTATGTAGATAATTTAGAAGAATCCTTAAAAGGCTTTCATCCCATTGAGTATTTATTATTTGGTAATAGTGGTAATAAGGTAGCATCTTCATTTACAATTCGCGAATTAGATTATTTATCCGCTTTA
>JANYGR010000413.1 GCA_025359355.1 Bacteroidota bacterium
GGAATAGTAAATATTTAGTAATTTTAGAATAGTATCCAATCAAACTAATTTATATGAAAGAAGAAATTATTTTAAGAGAAGCCACATTCAATCCGAAAGTGAAAACATATATTTTCTTTGTGGTATTGTTTTTTTTATTCACTAGTGTTATTGGTATTGTATTGATTCCGATATGGATATTTGGCTTAGGGCAATGGATGAGCGGGAAGTTTTTTAAGACCTTATCTTGTCAAATTACAAATAAAAATTTAAAATTCTCAAAAGGATTAATTCTGCATATTGAAAAAACGATTCCTGTCGAAAATATTCAAGACTTGTCATTTATGGGAGGACCTATTTTACGTTACTTCGGTTTAACGGTTATCAAGATAGAAACCGCTGGTGGCGGTGGCGGAAACCATAACCAAAATATGATGAGTATGTTGGGCATTAATGATGCGGAGAGTTTTAAAACAGATATATTATTGCAACGCGAAAAAGTAATTCACGAAAAAAACAATTCACCCAGTCAATCAAGTTCAACACCTTTAGACTCTCAGCTTTTAATGGATATTAAAAACGAATTGATTGAAATTAAGAATAAGATGAAGGGGTAAAAAGAATTATTTTTTATCCAATTTATAAATCAACGCTACCGCATAAGCATTCACGCCTTCGCCTTTGCCTACGTATCCAAGGCCTTCGTTGGTAGTAGCTTTAATAGAAACATCATTTGGCGTAATATTCATAATAGGAGCTAATATGTTTTGCATAGCTGTAATATGTGGATTTACTTTTGGAGCTTCTAAACTTAGCGTAGCATCAACGTTTCCAATGCCATAACCATTTTTTAATAATAAGGCTACTACTTCTTTTAGTAGTAATTTACTATCAGCTCCTTTGTATGTTGGATTATCATTAGGGAAATGAAAACCAATATCTCTTAAATTAGCCGCACCTAATAAGGCATCGCAAATAGCATGTAATAATACATCAGCATCACTATGGCCTACGCAGCCTTTATCGAACTCTAATTTAATACCGCCTAACCATAATTCTCTGCCCTCTCCTAAAGGATGAACATCGTATCCAAATCCTACTCTTATATTTACCATGGTATTGTTGTTTTATTAAGGTGTATTATAAAAAAAAGAGTTATGGTATAACTCTTTCAACTACTTCTTCGTTTTTGGTTGGTAATTTACCAAACACATCAATGTATTTTATTTTGGGTGTCCAAAAAGCACCACCTTCAATGTGAATATAAATTCGAGTTATCGACATTAATTTATTATTAATGGTTGCAAATGCCTCGTATTTATTATCAATCGGCGATTTAATTAAAAAAATTTGTTTTTTCTTGTACGATACAAAATTAAAATAGAATGATTTTTTTGCTGAATCTAACACGTGTGTCTCTATTCCGTATGCATATTTTTTTTGAATGGCATTGAGTGATTCAGTACTTCCGTCGCTATTGTAATTTTTCCAATAAATTTTTATTGGTTCTTTTTCATTTAGCTCGTTTTTATCTGTATAATTTAACTGATAAATAAGTGTGTTTATATTGTTAGTTCGTTGCACATAAAACAATAAATTTTTAATGTCTTTTGGTGCAGGAAATTCTTTCCCATCTTTTGCTTTCGTTTGACTGAAAATGCCATTAGAGACGAACAGTAAAGCGAATAAGATAGTATGTTTAAAATATTTTTTTAGTGAAATCATTCAGTTGTGCAATTGTATAATATTGGGCGCAAATTTAATTGTAGTTATTGAAATATGCTAACTAAATGCTTGTTAAATTTACGAACTTATATAAAATCAGTAAGTTTAAAGTGCTTGATTTGTAGCTCATTAGAGTCGTTAAAGGCAATGTGAGCCACATATTCAGGGGTAATAAGTAATTCTTTTAAATTCCAGACTGTTTGCCCGCAGGAAGCAAAATCGCTCCCAATTACCATATCTGGTAACAAAATGGCTAATCCTTTACCATTGGCCTTACTAATAGCTTCTTTTTTTGTCCATAAGGTAAAAAAATCAGGAATAGGATTTTCCGAATGCGTTAAGTCTTCCAATTCCTTATCAGACAAGGAAATCGAATAATCATCTATGCAAATTTCTCTTATTTTTTCAACATCTATTCCTACACGCGTTGTTTTTGAAACAGCGCACATCACATAATCATCTGCGTGCGATATACTAAAATCGATGCCTTCATTCAAAAAAGGCCTGCCATATTCATCGGTTCGGTAATCTTCTAAAACAGCATCATCAAAACCTTGCTTTAGTAATAGCTGTTTTAAAATCAAACGAGCTAATATACTACGTAATTGCTCGTTTTCATGCGGATGCTTCGTTATTTTTTCTTGCATAAAAACAGGTAATTTATACAAACAATCAGTCAAATGAAGTATATCACCTTGCTCTATTTTTAGTATCCCTATGAATATCATACTTTGTAAAAATACTAAATACTCTGATAAAATAATGAGGGCGTGTCCCCGCAAAAAAAAGGCAGCGGGGTCGGGCTGTCGCTACAACCTTTTTATCGTGCCTCTAAAAAGGGTTTTCGCTTGCATCCCTCACGCAAGTGTCGTAAGTAGAATGAAATTTTACTATTTTAAACAACACAAAAAATGGTATCTTTAACCTTTATTATTCAAGAAAATTAAACATGAGCGTTTACGATAAATATAAAGCTGTTATTGGTTTAGAGTGCCATATACAATTGCTTACCAAAACAAAAATGTACAGCGATGATATCGCAGAATATGGCGGAATGCCCAATACAAATGTGAGTGTCATTACATTAGGTCATCCAGGTACTTTACCTAAGGTGAATAAACGTGCTATCGAATTTGCTGTAAAATTAGGTATTGCCATGCACTCTGATATTCGTGAAGAAAATCAGTTTGCTCGTAAAAATTATTTTTATGCAGATTTACCAAAGGGCTATCAAATTACACAAGACAAAACACCAATTTGTAATGGTGGTTACGTTGATATTAAATTAAAAGATGGTACCGAAAAAAGAATCAATCTCACTCGTATTCACATGGAAGAAGATGCAGGTAAAAGTATGCACGACATTGATCCATTTGAATCATTAATTGATTTGAATAGAGCAGGAACGCCTTTGTTGGAAATCGTTACAGAGCCTGATTTTACAGGTAGCGAGGAAGCGTATATTTATTTAACAGAAGTAAAAAAATTAGTACGTTACTTAGATATTTGCGATGGAAACATGGAAGAAGGTTCACTGCGTTGTGATGCCAATGTTTCGGTGATGTTGAAAGATGCAAAAGAATACGGAAAAAAAGTAGAGGTTAAAAACATGAACTCGTTTCGTAATGTGCAACGCGCTATCGATTTCGAAATTAAACGTCAAATAGATTTATTAGAATCAGGAGAAGATATAGCAGGAGAAACGCGTAGTTTTAATGCGACAGATGGTTCTACGTTTGCGCTAAGAAGTAAAGAAAACGCGAATGATTACCGTTATTTTCCAGAACCAGATTTGCAACCTGTATATGTAACGCAAGAATATATAAATTCTGTAAAGGCTCAAATGCCTGAATTACCAAGTGATTTGTTCAACAAGTTTACGAAAGAATTTGGACTATCTGAATACGATGCATATAATTTAACAGACCTTAAAGGACTTGCTTTGTATTTTAATGAGTTAGTATCATTCACTAAAAACTATAAAGCCGCCGCCAATTGGATGATGGGAAGCATTAAATCTTATTTGAATGAAAATGCATTTACCATCGAACAGTTTAAAATAAAACCAAAAACGATTGCAGATTTAATTACTTTAATTGATGAAGGAAAAATAAGTAATGCAGCAGCTACACAAAAATTATTTCCTGAGTTAATGTTGAATCCAACAGAAGCTCCGTTAAGCATTGCACAACGTTTAGATATTATACAGAGTAATGATACTGGCGCCTTACAAGCATTGGTAGAACAAGCTTTAGCGAAATATCCTGAAAAAATTACTGAATATAAAAATGGTAAAACTAATTTATTAGGATTATTTGTAGGTGAAGTGATGAAATTAGGAAAAGGGAAAGCGGATCCTAAAATGGCAAATCAATTGGTGAAAGAGGCTTTGGAGAAATAATTATTTTTTTCCTTTCATTCCAATATCCGAACTTTTTGTTTGAAAATCTCTCGGACGGTTAGGGAAAAACTTTTTGATATTTACAAGTAACATGAATAAGCATAATGAAATAATACAAACAATTTCGTTAATAAAAGATGATTTTTCTTTAAAAACAAATAGTATAATTAAAGAATTTTTTAATGTATTTATATTACTAGATTTTGAATCATTAAGTAATGAATCTTATATTGAATATGACAAAACCGCTGACTATATAAAAATTCAGCTGATTTCAAAAGATGGAAAAAGAATGAATTTTTCATTTGAATTTTTTCACGGACTGACTGAAATCTTTATAGATAATGATATAGAATTAATCATTCAATATAAATTTGAAGATAGTAAGAGTGCTAATATTTATTTTAATAATTGTTTAGCTTCTACAGTTCATGTTGATTATCTTAAAAACAAAAATAATAGTGTCATATGTTATAATTATAAATTTATATTAAATGAATGTATTTGCATAGAGACTGGTAGTAGTTCCTTTTTCAGAAGGCTCATAACAAAAACAAAAATAGTTAATCAAATATTTTGCCCATGGATTAAGCCTTCTGCTCCGCTGGATTTGCAATCCTGCGGTATACTACAAAAAATTTCATAATTCATTTTTTATTTTTGTTCTGCAAGATTACAAATCCTGCAGAGCGCGATTATTTCTTTTGCCCTTTGATTTGTAACAACATGTTAAATAAATGCGCTGTAGCTACTGCATCACCTTCTGCACGATGTCTCGCATTATTTGGGATATTAAGAGATGCGCATAATTTTCCTAAACTATAAGTTGGTTTATCAGGAATTAATTTTCTATTTATTTGTATCGTACAGAAGGAGATGCAGTAGCCACAGCGCATTTATTTAACATGTTATTACAAATCAAAGGGCAAAAGAAATAATCGCGCTCTGCAGGATTTGTAATCTTACAGAACAAAAATAAAAAATGAATTATGAAATTTTTTGTAGTATACCGCAG
>JANYGR010000416.1 GCA_025359355.1 Bacteroidota bacterium
GCCACTACCATTCCTAAAACACCGCCAATAGTACCAGCCATTATAATTACTAAAAAAAAATCGAGGGGATGCGCTTTAACCGTATTAGAGAAAATAGTGGGCTGAACCAATATCGTATCTGATAAATTCATACCAATTAAAATCAACTCTTGCATACTTGTTATCCGTGATATTAGTATTTAACAAACCTTATAAACAACCAGTTCTTCCGCCATCTACAGGTAAATTAATACCATTGATGTAAGAGGCAGCCGGTGATGCTAAAAAGGCTACAGCATTAGCTATTTCAGATGCTTCTGCAAAACGACCCATCGGTATTTCCGAAATCATTTCACTGGTCACTGAATCAACCGCATGTCCTGTTTTAGTAGATTTATTTTCGATGATGTTTTGTAAACGAACAGTTGCCGTTGCGCCAGGCAATACATTATTAACGGTGATGTTAAACTTACCTAATTCATTCGCTAACGTTTTACTCCAATTTGCTACAGCTGCTCTAATCGTATTAGATACACCTAAATTAGCCAATGGTAATTTTACGGATGTAGAAATGATATTGATGATACGTCCGTACTTAGCTATTTTCATGCCTTCTACACAGGCTTGTGCTAAAATATGATTACATATTAAATGATTATTAAATGCCGATAAAAACTCTTCGGGCTTAGCGGAAGCAATTGGTCCCGCTGGTGGGCCACCTGTATTGTTCACTAAAATATGAACAATTGGTTGACGTTGTAAATACGCTTCTATCAATGTTTTTAATTCTTCTGGCTTACTAAAATCTACACAGACGTATCCGTGTAATTGCCCTGCTTCTGTACTTAATTCTTGTTTTGTTTTTTTAAGTGCTTCTTCGTTACGAGCAATTAATGTGACACTGGCACCTAAATGAGCTAACTCCATCGCAATGGCTTTGCCTATGCCTTGTGTGCTCCCGCAAACGATAGCTTGTTTATGTTTTAAATCGAGGTTCATATTTAATGTATTAAATGTGGTTTAGAGAATGCTTTTACAACTTCACAAATTTTATTTTCTTACTCATTCCACCTTCTTTCAATTCAATGAAATAAATGCCTGCATCAAGGCTTGCTGTTTCTAGGCTTAAGCGATTAGGGCCTGTTGTAGTTTGTATTTGACTTGTTAAACTTTCTTTTCCAAATATATCGTAAACAGCAATTGATAAAGTAGTTTCTGTTTTTGCTACATAATTTAAAGTAAGGTTATCATTGGTAGGATTAGGGAATACAGCAATATTCATAACGTTTTGTAACTCTTGTAATCCAACGGTATTAACAACCGTAAAATTATCCATGCAAAAATAAGCAGGCGTATTTATCCCGTAAGGGCCAGTGTCACTTGACTTTATCCTAATCATAATACTATCCGATATAGGTAGATTAGCACAAAATACATATTGCCAATTATTCTGTATAAAATCATTAGCTATTCCTGCCGGACGATAATCTGCTAAATAATGTTCCATACTATCCGGTAATAATACACCATTTCTGTATGGGCGTACAATTAATTTAAACCAATCGGGATAAGTACCTTGTGGTAAACCAGAGTGAGTACCAGTGGTATCACCAAATTTACGAGAAAAGCTGTTGCCATTTTTGATGGTTTTATAAGCAAAGGTAGTGTTGGTTACAAAAAAACCTGATAATGAAAGCGCATTAGAATTCATTTTAATGATAGCGCTATCTTTTACGGTTACATAGGTAGAGCCATTAAATGCACCATTGGCGATGCTTCCATATAAGTTTGTGTATGTACCATTGGCCGTATCTTTCACATTTGTGTAAGCTGAACCTGATCTCCATAAACCAGAACCCGCATCCCAATGGTAACGAAAGGTAGCAAAGGGAGTTGATCCTGAAGTTTGCCAATCGTCAATAGTTGTATTTTGGTAAAAGGAATTTGGAGTTAGCGAAAACGTAGCGCCGTCAAAGTTTTCGGTTAATTGGGCTTGCGACGTAAAGGTTGATGCCATGCAACAGATAAAGGCAAGGGTAGCTGTTTTTTTCATAGATGATTCTTTATAAAGAGGACTTAAAGTTACTAAAATAGTTGGCAGAAAAAACACCTTTTAAAAATGGGAAAATACGAGCATTTAAAGCCTTTTGTCAAATACCTCAATATTATATCCTGTGAAGATAATAAATATGATTAGCGACTATTTTAAAATGCTTCTAAATAAACGAAATAGATTATATTTTACGAATATGATGAATTAGAACAAGAGTGTAGGACTGTTAAATACAGATAAATCGGATTTTGTTCTTTGTTTCAAGACCAAAGAACAAATAAATATTATTAAGGAAAAAAACATTAAAATACTTATGCTTTTTTAGCGCTAACTCCTTTATTGGAGTATGAACCTTTGACTGTATATGAAAAAATTAAGTTTATATTTCGTGCTTAATTTACTGTTTACAACAAATTCGACTTAAAAATGGATGTTTGCTTTAAAATATGACGATTTAGAGCCAAAAATTAGACTATAAAAAAAATATCGTTTCAACAACGATATTTTTTTTCAATCTCCCAAAAAAAACTTATTTTCACCCCTCTTATGATTAATTATGTAAATGGATTAATAGCTGACCTCAATCCTGCAATTGCAGTGATTGAAACCAATGGTGTTGGCTATGGATTATTAATTTCATTAACCACGTATTCGCACCTACAAGGCAAGCAAACTGCTAAGTTGTATGTAGAAAGCGTGTATATCCGTGATGATAATCCTAAATATTACGGTTTTGCGGATACAGAGGAGAGGGAGCTGTTTCGTAAATTAATTTCAGTGTCGGGTGTTGGCGGCGGCAGCGCTTTGTTGATGCTGTCTTCCTTAAGTCCCCCCGAAATAGCGGGTGCTATTAATACCGCTAATGTGGCTATTTTAAAGAGCATTAAAGGTATTGGCGAAAAAACCGCTCAACGTATTGTGGTGGATTTGAAGGGTAAAATGGGCAAACATGAAGGTGGAATTTCTCAAATTATGAACCCGTCATACAATAAAAATAAAGAAGAAGCGTTAATGGCACTAGTTACTCTTGGTTTCCCTAAAATGGTGGCAGAAAAAGCCATTGAAAAAGCAACCAAGCAACAAGGCATAAATACTGATAATGTTGAACTGCTGGTGAAATCGGCATTAAAAAATATGTAATTAATAGGTGGCAAAAGGTTTTATCAAATTCTTGGTTGTAAGTTCTGCTTCTGTGGGTTTAATGAGCGTTGTTGTTGGT
Organism: Bacteroidota bacterium; assembly: GCA_025359355.1. Lineage (GTDB taxonomy): Bacteria > Bacteroidota > Bacteroidia > B-17B0 > Aurantibacillaceae > UBA4416. The sequence continues at coordinate 3,252 of JANYGR010000416.1, forward strand.
TCTAAGGCCAAAAACGCACCATTAAGCAAGCCGCATTATTTTTACAATAGCCCCATACTGCCGCCTGATACTCCTACGGTTACTAAAGATCAATTACCTTATAAGTTCAATGATAATAACGGGTCTCAACCCAATTACGATGACAAAAGCGGGTTATATTTAAGTAATCCGTCAAACATTAAAACGGAGACAAATTATAACCCACAAACAGGTAACTACGACATTACTCAAAAAATTGGTGATATGGACTATCGCCCTGAAACTTATGTAGAATTCAAGGAGTATCAGGATGAATTGTTTAAACAAGCCGTTAAAGACCATTGGAAATCTAAAATAAAGGCCGAAGATCTTAATAATCCAACTAAAAAGGGTTTATTACCAAAGCTTAAAGTTGGAGGTGAAATTTTTGATCGAATTTTTGGTGGAAATAACGTAGAGATTAAACCTACCGGAACTGCCGAATTAATTTTTGCACTAAACTCTAATAAAACCCTTAATCCTGCTATTCCTCAGCGTCAGCAAAAAGTTACGAATTTCGATTTCAATATGCGTATCCAATTAAATTTGATTGGAAAAATTGGAGATAAATTAAAAATCTCAACAAACTATAATACGGAAGCCTCCTTTGACTGGGAAAATCAAATGAAGTTGGAGTACACGGGTTACGAAGATGAAATCATTAAAAAAATTGAAGCTGGTAATGTGAGTATGCCTCTCAATAGCACACTAATCACTGGTAGTCAAAGTTTATTTGGAGTTAAAACACAATTACAATTTGGACGTTTATCAGCTACGGCATTATTTTCTCAACAGCGTGGTAAAAAGCAAGAGGTAAACGTTCAAGGAGGCGCTCAAACGATGTATTTCAACGTAAGTGCTGATAATTATGAGGTAAACAAACATTATTTCCTAGGACATTATTTTAGAGATCATTATGATGAGTGGATGGCTACTATTCCTGTTCCTGCAACACCTATCATTATTACCAAAGCGGAGGTATACATTACCAATCAAACAGGAACAACCGATCAAACACGTAGCTTTGTCGCTTTCGCTGATTTAGGGGAAGATTCGACACATACTAACCCTAATTTAACAAATTATAATGGGCACGCTACATCACCAGCTTGTCAACCAAATCCTATTTATACCATAGTTGATAATACTGGCGACATTCCTTATAATGGAGCTAATACGTTATATCAAATTTTAACTGATACTGGTGCGATATCAGGAACAGCTATTATGCCTCCTCGCTCTAATGCCAATGCTTCTGCTATTAATGCGGTACTTTCGAGTTCAGCTATAGCAACAAATGCCTGTAATGACAATCAAAAATTCATGCAATCATCACGTGATTATGAGTATATCTCCAACGCACGTAAATTAAATGCAAATGAATTTACCATCAATAATCGTTTAGGATTTATTTCTATCAATCAATCTATTAATAATGATGTGACTGTGGCTGTGGCTTATCAATACACATATAATGGGCAAACCTATCAGGTAGGTGAGTTTAGTGATCAGTTTACAACAGGTCCTTTGTATTTAAAATTACTAAGAAGTGGTAGTGTCGTTAATCCTCGTTTTAGCACTTGGGATTTAATGATGAAAAACGTGTATTCCTTAGGCGCATACAATTTAACACAAGCTGATTTTAAATGCGATGTTTATTATAATAATATCGAAACAGGTATTGATGTTCCTTATATTCCTTTTGGAAGTGTTAATGGAAAATTATTAGTGCAAGTGATGGGCTTAGATAAATTAAGCGTTAATGGAGATCCTTATTCCGATGGGGTTTATGACTTTGTAAATGGTTATACAATTAATCCAATAAACGGACGTATCTATTTATCTTCTAAAGAACCTTTTGGTAATAATTTACGATCTAAATTTGCCGCTTCAGATTTCCCAACAGCTGATAAATATGCATTTCAAGAATTATACGATTCAACGAGAACAATAGCCATCCAGTTACCGGAAAAAAACAGGTATAAAATTAAAGGTTCTTATAAATCGTCGGGTGGTTCCGAAATTTCTTTGAATGCACTTAATATTCCTCAAGGTGCGGTAGCAGTTACTGCGAACGGACAAAAATTAACCGAAAATGTTGATTATACAGTAGATTATACTTTAGGTCGAGTTAAAATTATTAACGAAAGTATTTTAAATTCCGGCGCTAATATTAAAGTAACGACGGAGAGTAATTCCTTATTCAACGTTCAGCAAAAGAGTTTATATGGTGCGCGCTTAGATTATAAAGTGAATAAGGATTTAACTTTGGGTGGAACAATTATGCATTTGAGTGAAAAACCGGTGACTCAAAAAGTAAACATTGGTGATGAGCCTGTATCTAACACAATATGGGGAGTAGATTATAATTACAGAACGGATGCACCTTTCTTAACTCGCTTAATTGATAAAATACCGTTAATCAATACCAAAGAAATGAGTACAATTGTTACTCAAGGTGAATTTGCACAGTTATTGCCTGGAAATGCCAGTGCTATTGGTAAATCGGGAAACTCTTATGTGGATGATTTTGAAGGTAGTATTTCGTTAATTGATTTAAAAAGCCCTTCAGCTTGGAGTATAGCAAGTATTCCACAAGGACAAACCTCTTTATTTCCAGAATCTGTATTCAGTAATGATATTAAAGCGGGAATCAATCGTGCACAATTTAACTGGTATACGATAGATCCTTTGTATTATGGATCTACCAATACATCCACTAAACCTAATAATATTACCACACCTGTTTCTTGTTCAAATAACTTTATGCGTCAAGTGTTAGAAACGGAGTTATTCCCTAGTAAAACACCAGCTAACGGTCAGCCTGTTGTATTATCAGTTTTAGATTTAGCGTTTTATCCAGGAGAAAGAGGGCCATACAATTATGATGTAAATGCAATTCCATCAATATCGTCTGGTATAATAAAGACTGGTGCACAAACAGGTCACTTGGCTAATCCTTCATCTCGTTGGGGCGGTATCATGCGTAGAATTGAAACAAACGATTTCCAATCAGCTAACGTAGAGTACGTGCAGTTTTGGATGATGGATCCGTTTAATAGCGATTATAACAACACGACCTATCCTGATATGAGCGCTACTAGTTTCCCGAGTGGAGATTTATATTTCAACTTAGGTAATATTAGCGAGGACATTTTAAAGGATGGTAAAATGAGTTATGAAAATGGTTTGCCAGGAGATCCTACTGGAGCCAATTCAGGTTTGGCAATAACATCTTCAAGTTTAGCAATAGTGCCAGTTCCTATACCCATATCAAACTCATTTGTAAATGTAAATGCAGACAGACCTTTTCAGGATGTTGGTTATGATGGGATGACGAATGCTGACGAGCAACTTAAATTCGCTTCTTTTCAAAGCGATATTCAAGTTGTTCAATCATATTCAAACACTCCAGATATACAAGCAGCCATTGATGATCCAAGTACGGATAAATACCATTTCCACAGAGGAACGGATTATGATTCGTTACCTGAAAGCCGAGCTAATACGTTAATTCGTTACAAAAAATATAATAACCCTGAAGGTAACTCACCTACACCTGATCAATACCCTGATGCTGGTATTCCAAGTTCATCAAGTACATTGCCTAATATTGAGGATATCAATAAGGATTTTACCTTAAGTGAAACCGAAAATTACTATCAATATCATGTGAAGGTTTCTCCTAACGATATTAACCCTAATATGGTTGGTAAAAATTACATTGTCAACGTATCTGATGGAACATCCACGCCACCAGCGGGAGGAACAGCAAGAACTGTAAAATGGTATCAATTTAAAATTCCTGTAGCTGATTTTGAAACCTCTGTAGGCTCTATTGAAGGCTTTAATTCCATTCGTTTCATGCGTGTATTTATGAAAGGATTTGATAAACCAGTTGTTTGTCGTTTGGCTCGATTAGAGCTTGTACGTAGCGATTGGAGACGTTATGCATTTGATTTACAAAAACCGGGAGAATACATTGCTAATGATGATAACACAACTAGTTTTGATGTATCAGGTGTAAGTTTACAAGAGAATGGCTCTAAAACACCTATAAACTATGTGATTCCGCCGGGTATCAATCAACAACAAAATGTACAAACTACCAATTTAGTATTGTTAAATGAGCAAGCCTTATCATTAAAAACATGTAATTTAAAAGATGGAGACAGTCGCGCCATTACCAAAAATGTAGAGTTAGATGTACGTTCATTTGGGAAATTAAAAATGTTTATGCACGCTGAAAAATATGGAACAGACCCATTAAATGATGGTGATGTAACTGTATTTATACGCTTAGGTTCCGATTTTAATAATAACTATTATGAATATGAAATTCCTGTAAAATTAACAGCACCTGGTTATTACGATCCAAATTCAGATGCATCGAAGTCCATCGTTTGGCCATCAGATAATGAATTTGCTATTGATTTTACAAAATTAACGAATGCAAAATTAGCTAGGAATGGACCAAGCGAAACCATTGATTTAGCTTCTTTTGCAAAACCGTATCATGTAACAGATGGAAATAATACAATTACTGTTGTTGGAAATCCGAATCTTGCCACCGTTAGAAGTTTAATGATTGGTATTAGAAACCCTAAGGATAATGGTGGAGTTCCTAAATGCGTGGAAGTTTGGGTAAATGAAATGCGCTTAACTGATTTTACCAATCAGGGAGGTTGGGCTACAACAGGCCGTGTGCAGGCGAAATTAGCAGATTTAGGACAAGTATCTTTAGCGGCAACATACAGTAAGCCGTTCTTTGGTGGTATCGAAAAGAAAATATCTGAGCGAAACAGAGAAACTAATTTTCAATGGGATTATACGTCGACCTTTCAGTTAGGTAAATTTTTTCCAAGCAAGTGGAAAATAAATTTACCGTTTTATTATGCCTATGGTCAAACTAAAATTACGCCTCAGTTTAGCCCATTAGATCCTGATATTAAAATCAATAACGATAATATCAATGCCGAATTAAAAACAAAAATTAAAGATTGGTCGCAAGATGTAACCACAAGAACAGGCTTTAATTTTTCGAATGTTCGCATCGACGGATTTAAAAAGGAAGGAAGAAAACCTATGCCGTGGGATGTATCCAATATTTCTGTTACGTATGCTTATAATGAAATATCAAGGCATAGCACCAATATTGATCACAGTATTATTAAAACATATAGAGGCTCCTTATCATATAATTATGCGCCAACCGTAAAAGCATGGACGCCATTTAAAAAATCAACGTCCAAAATTTTGAATAATAAATGGATGGCGCTTATTAAGGATTTTAATATTATGCCATTGCCAAGTAAGTTAGGGTTTAACATGGATGTAAATCGAAGTTATAGTGAATTATTGAATAGAGATATTACCAGTTTTTATACGGGGAGTAGCGAAAATTTCACACAGGCGCAGTTCAATAAAACGTATATGATGACGCGTAATTATGACTTGCAATGGAATTTTACTAAGAATTTAAAATTTGATTTTACAGCAAATAACGATGCTCGTATTTTAGAACCGAGAGGTAAAATTGCCACTCAAGAGCAACGAGATTCTATTAACCGAAATTTAATGGGCTTGGGTACTACTACCAGTTATAGACACTCGGCTAATTTGAATTATCAAATCCCCATTAATAAAATACCGATTTTCGATTTCATGAATGTTTCTGCTAAATACGGAGCTACGTATACTTGGACTCGCCGACCATTTGCGCAAGAATATATTGGAAATACGATTCAAAATACAAATACGAAAAGTTTAACGGGCTCATTCAATATGACAACGTTGTATAACAAAATCCCTTACTTCAAAAAAGTGAATAGTGGAGTATCTTCAAAAGATAAACCTGGCGCAGGTAAAGATCCTAAAAATCCAACGAGTCCGGCTAAAAATGATAGTACTAAAAAATCAAGTATTGATGTAGGTGGTTTATTGGCGAGAACAATTATGATGCTTAAGCAAGTTTCTTTTACTTATAATCAAACGAATGGAACGGGATTGCCTGGATTTACGCCAAGTTCGAGGTATTTAGGAATGGATGATGCTCAAGGCATGGCTCCTGGAATTGGTTTTGTGAGTGGCATGAATGATAATATTGTTAATCAATCAATCAATAATAATTGGTTAGTAAAAAATCCTAGCCAAAGTTTGCCATATACGCAAACACAAGCGACTACTATCAACTACCGCGCTAATGTGGAGCCACACGGCAGTTTAAAAATAGAATTTAATGGAACAAGGACACATAGTTATAATCAATCATCTTTTATTAGATATGGAGGAGATTCTCTAATCAACAATGGAAATAAGGGTTACTTATTTGAAACGCCTACTAATACAGGTAATTACAGTATAAGTGTATTTAGTTTAGGGAAATCTTTCACAGATAAAAATAACAAAACAGGAGCATCTACTTTATTTACTGAGTTCTTAGATAATAGAAATAATGTAGCGCAAGAGCTTTCGTATGCTGATTCACACTCAGCAAAGGAACTTACAGGACTTGATGTTAATGGTAAACCAATAACGGTATATGATGGCTATGGAAAAACACAACAAGATGTATTATTAGGTGCATTTTATAAAACCTATACAGGCTCAAAATTAAAAGGTGTTGGTACTGATAAAATGTTTAATGGTATACCAATGCCAAACTGGACCGTTAGCTGGGATGGATTAGGTAAATTGAAAATGATGAAAAAATGGTTTTCGTCTATTACCATTCGTCATGCATACCGTTCTGTATACACCGTTGGTGGTTATAGTAATAACTTATTGTTTGTTGAAGGGCAAGGAACGCGTGTGCCTGTGCAAAACTCCGTCATAGGTGGTATACAACAAACTGCTAATTTTAATCCAAGATACACTGTTAATGGCGCTACAATCAGCGAAGGATTTAGCCCCTTAGTGAAATTTGATTTTAAATTTAATAAGCCAGGCTTAAGCGCCAATTTCGAAATTAAAAAAGATAAAACCGTAAACTTAAATATTACAGGTCCACAAATTATTGAAACAAAGGGGCAGGAATATGTGATAGGTGTCGGCTACCGTTATCCTAAATTAAAAATTAAAGCAATAACCATCAAAGGTAAACCATTAGAAAGCGACTTGAATTTTAAATTGGATTTATCGTATCGTCGTAATGCAACTATCATCCGTCGAATCATCGATGAATATAGTACGCCAACTGGTGGACAAGATATTATTTCTTTAAAAACAGCGTTGGATTATCAATTAACACCTAATGTGAATTTGCGTTTATTTTACGATTGGGTTAAAACAACTCCTCAAACAACGAGCTCCTTCCCAACAGCTAATACCAATGCTGGTTTCAGTTTAAGGTTTAACTTACAGTAAATTGAAGTTAAATATAACTTTCGTGTATTCTATTTATAATTCACATAAACGTTAATATTATCAGTAATTTTTTTTGAAATATTTAATTAATACCTAACCAAGTAATTTCAGTTTAAAAAAAAAAGATTATCAATATTATTAGATACTTAAATTTCATTAAGCACTCATTAATTACCTAAACAAAAAAAGGCGTCGTTGAAAATAATTCAACGACGCTTTACTTTTTAAGTTATATAAAACTTATTCCGGTTTATCTTCAGTAGGAGCAGTTGCTTCATCTGTCGGCGTTACTGCATCAGGGCTCACGCCTTCTGGTTCAGCACCTTCAACAATTGCATCCACCTCATCTTCATGATCTACTTTTGTTACAGCTGCAATACTGTCTGTATCTTGTATGTTGATCAAACGTACCCCTTGTGTAGCACGTCCCATCACACGTAAGTCAGATACATTCATACGAATAGCAATACCGTTTTTAGTGATGATCATTAAGTCATTAGCATCAGTTACCGATTTGATTCCAATTAAATGCCCTGTTTTATCAGTAATGTTAATGGTTTTCACACCTTTACCACCACGATTCGTTACACGGTATTCTTCAATATCCGAGCGTTTACCATAACCTTTTTCTGAAACTACTAATACGTTTGCGTTCATATCATCAATGCAAATCATACCAATCACTTCATTCTTATCGCCTTCTTCATCGTTTAAGTCGATACCAATTACACCAGAAGCATTACGTCCCATAGGTCGTACTTTCGCTTCAGGGAAACGACATACCTTACCTAACTTAGTAGCTAACATAATTTCGTTTTTACCGTTAGTTAATGCTGCTTCTAACAATACATCTCCTTCGCGAATAGTAATAGCACTAATACCATTAGCACGTGGACGAGAATAAGCTTCTACCGATGTTTTCTTAATGATACCATCTTTTGTACATAAAATAATGAAATTGTTATTTATATACTCTTCATCATTTAAGTTTTTAATATTGATAAAGGCTTTTATTTTATCGTCTTTAGGAATATTAATTAAGTTTTGGATAGCACGTCCTTTTGTATTTTTAGCGCCTTCTGGTACTTCGTAAGCACGTATCCAAAAACATTGTCCTTTCTCACTAAATAATAAAATGTAATTATGAGTAGATGCTGTAAACATGTGTTCTACAAAATCCTCATCACGAGTAGCGGTTCCTTTACTGCCACGTCCACCACGGTTTTGCGCACGGTATTCGGCTAGGTTAGTACGCTTCATATATCCTAAATGAGAAATTGTAATTACTACATTTTCATCAGCAATCATGTCTTCTACACGTAAATCATCGCCAGCATAAACAATATCCGTACGACGTTCGTCGCCATATTTTTGTTTGATCTCAGCTAACTCATCACGAATAATTTGGTAACGTAATGGTTCGTTATTTAAAATATTATTTAAGTGCTCGATTGTTTTCATTAACTCTGCAAACTCAGCATTTAATTTATCAACCTCTAGTCCGGTTAATGTACGTAAACGCATATCTAAGATAGCACGTGCTTGTATTTCAGATAAACTGAAAGCAGTCATCAACTCATCCTTAGCAGCATCTGGTGATTCACTTTCACGAATAATTTTAATAACTTGTTCAATATTTTTTTGAGCAATAATTAAACCTTCTAAAATATGAGCACGTTTTTCAGCTTGTATTAAATCAAACTTCGTACGACGCACAACTACTTCATGACGGTGAGCCACAAAATGATGAATCATATCTTTCAGATTCAACATTTCTGGTCGGCCATTTACTAACACAACATTATTTACAGAGAACGATGTTTGTAAAGCAGAATACTTATATAAGTTATTTAAAACAACGTTAGCAATGGCATCACTTCGTAATTCGTAAACTATACGCATCCCTTCACGGTTACTCTCATCACGTATTTCCGAAATGCCTTCAATTTTCTTTTCGCTACATAATTCCCATTGGCGCTTAATCATTTCAGCCTTATTAATTTGATAAGGAACTTCTGTAACAATAATACGCTCTCTGTTTCCGTTTGGTTCGATGTTTGCTTTTGCGCGCATCACAATACGTCCACGCCCTGTATGAAAAGCTTCTCTCACACCTTCGTAGCCATAAATAGTTCCGCCTGTAGGAAAATCAGGAGCTTTAATATGTTTCATTAAGCCTTCTATATCAATGTTGTTGTCATCAATATAAGCTAAGATACCATCAATAATTTCGGTTAAGTTATGAGGCGCCATATTCGTAGCCATACCAACTGCAATACCCGAAGCACCATTCATTAATAAATTAGGAATACGCGTAGGCATTACCGTAGGTTCAGTTAACGAGTCGTCAAAATTTGGACGAAAATCAACTGTATCTTTTTCGATATCAGCAATCATCTCTTCTG
>JANYGR010000429.1 GCA_025359355.1 Bacteroidota bacterium
GTTTAATGATTTTACTTTTTTTGCAATTTTTTTCGCAGTCGTTTCGCCAACATGCCTGATGCCAATTGCATAAAGCACTCTTTCAAATGGTACAGATTTAGAGGCTTCTACGCCATCAATTAAATTGTTAGCCGATTTTTCAGCCATACGTTCTAATGGAAGTATTTGTTCTTTTTTTAAATCATATAAATCTGCAATTGTTTTTATTAAACCAACATTAAATAATTGAACGATGGTTTCTCCGCCTAAGCTATCAATATTCATTGCTTTACGCGATACAAAATGTTCTATTCTACCAATTACTTGTGGTGGACATTCATTTTCATTTGGACAATAGTGATTAGCTTCGCCTTCATCACGTTTAAGCTCAGTGCGGCATTCGGGGCAATGCGTAATATATTGAGTAGGTTTTGTATCTGCTTGACGTTTGGATAAATCAACGCCAATAATTTTCGGAATTATTTCTCCGCCTTTTTCTACAAATACATAATCGCCAACTCGTACGTCTAATTTCCCAATGATATCAGCATTATGCAAAGATGCTCGTTTTACAGTGGTACCTCCTAAAGCAACGGGTTTTAAATTGGCAACAGGCGTAATAGCTCCTGTACGACCAACTTGATACGTAATTTCTAGCAACTCAGTACTGACTTGTTCTGCCTTAAATTTATAAGCAATAGCCCAGCGTGGCGATTTAGCAGTGAATCCAAGATTTTGTTGTTGATTGTAATTATTTACTTTGACAACGATGCCGTCTATATCATAAGGTAGATCAAAACGTTTTTTATCCCAATAATTAATAAACTCTAATACTTCATCGATGCCACGGCATAATTTAGCATCTTCCGAAATTTTAAATCCCCATGTTTTTGCTGCATGCATGTTTTCAATATGTGATTGATGAGGTAAGTTTTCTCCTAACACATAATATAAAAAGCAATCTAATTTACGTTTGGCAACCTGTGCAGAGTCTTGCATTTTCATAGAGCCAGAGGCAGCATTACGAGGGTTTGCCATCAAGGCATCGCCAATTTCTTCGCGTTCTTTATTAAGCGCATCAAACACAGGGCGAGGCATAAATACTTCACCACGTATTTCAAATTTGTCCGGATAGTTTCCTTTCAAATGTAAAGGAATAGATTTAATTGTTTTTGCATTGGTAGTTACATCATCACCTTGTACGCCATCTCCACGAGTAATGGCTTGGGTTAATTTTCCGTCTTCGTATATTAAACTAATAGATAAGCCATCAAATTTTAATTCGCATACATAGTCAATTTCTTCAGAAAATAAATTGTTGATTGAGTTTGTTGATGTCATTCCTAACCCTTCGCGAACGCGTCTATCAAAGTCTAATAAATCTTCTTGATTATAGCTATTGCTAAGTGATAACATCGCATATTGATGTTTAACCGACTTGAAGTTTTTAGTAATTTCACCACCAACACGTTGACTCGGTGAGTTTGAAAATAAAAATTCAGGAAACTGTTTTTCTAAAGCAATTAATTGTTCGAGTAATTTATCAAAATCAAAATCACTGATCGTGGGCTTATCCAACACATAATAGTTATAATTATGTTGTTCGATTTCGATAGACAGTTGTTGGATTTTATATTTTGCTTCGTTAGGAGTCATATTTTAAATGAATTTCAAGTGCAAATTTGTTGTTTTTGAGTTATATTTCGTTGTAAATTTATAAGTATAAATTAACAGGTTTTATTTATAGTTGTAATTCTGATTGGTTTATTTCTTATATTTGTTTTGGTGAAAAAATTCTTAGTCATATTTTTTTCTATTTTCTATTTAACTTCTACAAGTGGAATTTCTTTGAATATCCATTATTGTGGAGGTAAAGTAAAACACGTATCGCTGTTTAATAGCAGTGAAAAGGGCTGTTGTGGAAAGAAAAAAATGAGCAAGAAATGTTGTAAGGATAAAGTCTCTTATTTCAAAATTAAAGATAATCAGCAATCTAATCAATCTGCCAAAATTAGCACTCCAACTTCTAAAATTACTCCTGTAGTTTTACCTGTTTTTAAATTTGATATTTATGTTATTAGTAAAAGTGTTCCTGTTTTAAATTATCATGCCCCTCCCGTCTTATACGACAATCCTTTATACCTGAAACATCGGGTATTATTAATCTGATTTCTTTTTAATTTAATCCTCCCAGCTATAACTATAGTTTTGGGATTTTAGTGCTTGATATCATTTTGATAAATTGAGCGCAAACTATTTTCTAAATCATTTTTTAATTATATAAAAACAAACAATATGAAATAGCCACTTACAAAGATTTTGTTGGAAACAAATACCAATGAAGATGGCGTATACCATATGACAATTAAAATAATCAATAAACATCTACATATGAAAAAAACAATTCTATCAATAGCAGCTGTGGCTTTTACTTCAGCATCATTATTTGCTCAAATTCCAAACAATGGATTTGAAAACTGGACAAGTATGGGGTCATACAGTAATCCTGATGGTTGGGACCAATTAAATAGTATGACAACAGGAATGGGTGTTTATACTTGCACTAAAGGAACACCAGGAAGCGTTGGAACAGCCTATTTAAAGTTAGTGTCAAAAACAGTAACAGGTATGGGTGTTATGCCAGGAGTTGCTGTTAGTGGTTTAATTGACATGGCTGCTATGAAGCCTAAGTCTGGTTTCCCTTTTACAGGTCAACCACAAAAATTAACTGGTAGCTGGCAATATATGGCGTCTGGAGCTGATGCAGGTTTTGTAGCTGTTATCTTAACAAAGTGGAATTCAGCGATGATGATGAGAGATACCATTGCTAAAGCAAATCAAGTTCTTTCAGGTATGGCAATGAGTTGGTTAACTTTTAATATCAATTTAACTTACAAGAGTTCGGCTTTGCCAGATAGTGCAATCATTGTGCTTTCGGCAAGTGGAACTACGCCAGTAGCTAATAGTTATTTGTATGTAGATAATTTATCTTTTGCTGGCAGTGTAGCTGGAATCAATACTATTGATAATTATGTGTCTAACATAAACGCTTATCCAAATCCTGCTTCAGATAATATTACTATTGAATTAAATGCTCAAAAAACTTCAACTATTAAATTACAATTAGTAGATGTTACTGGAAAATTAATTAAAGAAATTAATGCTGGTGACATTCAAGGTAATTATAAGCATACTATTAATACAGCAGGTATTTCAAAAGGCATTTATTTTTTAAAAGTAACAGCTAATGATGCTGTTGAAGTTAAAAAGATTATTATTCAATAACAATATAGGGGAGTTAAACTCCCCTATTATTAAATTAATACTCATGAAGGATCTATCAATAATAATTGGACTTTTATTTTCAATAAATATAAGTTCGCAAACCCAATTAGCAATTCCTGATACCTTAGTTGGACCTAATTTTACATTAAATATGCATAAGGACAGTGTGCAATTTTTTCCTTCTGGAAAAATATCACAGACTTATGCCTTCAATCAATATAAATATTTAGGGCCAACGCTTATATTTAATAAAGGAAGTAATGTGAACATGATGGTAAATAACCAAATTGGTGATACTACTACTGTGCATTGGCATGGATTGCATGTGGCTGCGCTTAATGATGGAGGACCGAATACACCACTTATGCCAGGCGCAAGCTGGAATCCACAATTCACCATTATGGATCATGCTGCTACTTATTGGTATCATCCACACACGCACAAAAAAACAGCTAAACAGGCCATTAAAGGTGCTGCAGGTTTAATTATTGTGAGAGATCTGCAAGAAGCTACGCTTGCGTTACCACGAAAATATGGTGTTGATGATTATCCCATAGTTGTTCAATGTCAACAATATGATTCAAATAACCAAGCGATGCCATTGGGAATGGAAGATAGTACATTAATGGTAAATGGCGCTAGAGCAAATAATGGTTATACAGTTAATGCAAATCTTCCTGCACAAGTTGTACGCATGCGCATTTTGAATGCTTCGGGCGAACGCTGTTTTAATTTTGGTTTTTCTGGCAATAAACAGTTTTATCAAATTGCATCTGATGGAGGTTTATTAAACAGTCCAGTTGCAAGTACGCGTGTAATGCTTGCTCCAGGTGAGCGTGCTGAAATTTTAATTAATTTAACGGGGATGAATGGACAAACTCTTTATTTAATGAGTTATGCTTCAGAAATAGCCACAGGCGTGCAAGGTGGCCCAACTATGCCAATGCCTCCAGGTAGCCCGCCAATGGATAGCCCATTAAATGGCGTTAATTTTAATATTTTAAAAATTACGGTT
>JANYGR010000252.1 GCA_025359355.1 Bacteroidota bacterium
TTTTTTGAATGCGCTAATTTACCATTTTTTTAGATACTTTTGTGCTATGCTTATACGTCTTAATTACACAAATCCACAACCAAAAGACATACAACTTATTGTTGAGTGCCTTAAAAATGATGGTATTATTATTTATCCAACAGATACCGTTTATTCTATGGGCTGTGATATGACTAGGCCAAAGGCAATCGAAAAATTATGTAAGCTTAAAAATATCAAACCCGAAAAAGCTAATTTTTCCTTTGTGTGCAGCGATTTGAGTCATTTATCACAATTCGCAAAACCAATTTCAAATTCCGTTTTTAGAGTAATGAAAAAAGCCTTACCAGGCCCTTATACCTTTATTTTAGAGGCTAATCAGAATGTACCAAAATTATTGAAGCAAAATAAAAAAACGGTAGGAATTCGTGTGCCTGATAATGCTATCTGTTATCATATTGTGGAAGCGCTTGGAAACCCTATTATTACTACTAGTTTACATAATCCTCAAGATGAAATTGTTGATTATTTTTCAGACCCTGAAGTTATTTATCAGCAATATCAAAAGCAAGTTGATATGATCATAGATGGTGGCTTTGGCTCTATTCATGCGTCAACCGTGCTTGATTGCTCAGGAGAAGACATTATCGTCATTAGAGAAGGTCTAGGAAGTTTAAGCGTGTTGGAATAAATATCTCCTTTATTATAAACTGATTTAACTTAATAAAAAAACCGCCACAACTATTGTTGTGGCGGTTTTTTTTATTATTGTAATAGAAATAATACTATTGTATGATGAACTTAAAATACTTTATTATCAAGCATCTCGACTTCGCTCGGTGTAACAATAAACCGTCATTGCTAGCGATAGCGAAGCAATCTGTTTTAGCTTGAGATCGGCTTCGTCATTCTTCCTCGCGATGACGAAGAACGTCGATATTTCAACCCTCTGCCTGACAAAAATAAAAGAGGCTGTCTCAAAAGGACAGCCTCTTTTAAATTTATAGCAATTAGAAATTATGCTAATTTAACGTTAACAGCATTTAAGCCTTTTTTGCCGTCTTGAACGTCAAATACTACGTTATCGTTTTCACGAATTTCTTCTTGTAATCCTGTTGCATGAACAAAAATTTCTGGTCCATTATCTTCTTTAATAAATCCGAAACCTTTTGCTTCATTGTAAAATTTTACTACTCCGTTTTTCATTGTGTTTGTTTTTTTGTTGTTTTTATTTATATTATTCAGTAATTACGCTAATTTAACGTTTACTGCGTTTAATCCTTTTTTACCGTCTTGTACGTCAAAAACTACATTATCGTTCTCACGAATTTCTTCTTGTAATCCTGTTGCGTGAACAAAAATTTCTGGACCATTGTCTTCTTTGATAAATCCGAAACCTTTTGCTTCATTGTAAAATTTTACTACTCCGTTTTTCATTGTGTTTGTTTTTTGTTGTTTTTATTTATTTGATTGTATTACTAAACAAATGGATGTTTTTTAACGACATCTATTTCCTTCTTAATGAGTTTATTAATTTCTTTTAGGTATTTAGCCTCTTCTCTATCGCACATGGATATGGCAATTCCAGACTCTCCCGCTCTGCCGGTACGACCAATACGGTGTACATAGGTTTCAGCTACCTCAGGAATTTCGTAATTAATAACATGTGATAATTTATCTACATCAATACCACGAGACGCAATATCTGTTGCAACTAAAATACGAATCGCTCTGTCTTTAAATCCTTTCAAGGCGCGTTCTCTGGCACCTTGAGATTTATTACCATGAATAGCTTCAGCTTTTACACCGTCAGCATTCAAATCTTTCGCTACTTTATCTGCACCACGTTTGGTACGTGTAAATATTAACGCGTGATCTATATTTTCTGATTTAATTAAATGTTTTAATAAGCCACGTTTTTTATTTCTATCTACAAAATAAACCGATTGTTTAATTACCGAAACCGTTGATGATACTGGAGTTACTGTAACACTTACTGGATTATGTAAAATCGTGTTTGCTAACTTCATAATGCTAGGCGCTGCTGTTGCTGAAAAAAACAACGTTTGGCGTTTAGTAGGAAGCTTAGCTATTACTTTTTTCATATCATTGATAAAACCCATATCGAGCATACGATCAGCTTCATCTAATACAAAATATTGTACATCATTTAATTTCACAAATCCTTGATTCATCAAATCTAATAAACGGCCTGGTGTTGCAATAACAATTTCAACACCTTTTTTAAGCGCATTTACTTGATGTAATTGAGAAACTCCCCCAAAAATAACTGTATGTGCAAAACCTAAGTTAGCACCATATTCTTTAAAATTGTCTGAGATTTGAGTAGCTAATTCACGTGTTGGTGCTAATATAAGCGCTTTGATTGAACGGCGTGAATTGGGGTTTTTGTTAGCTTCTAATAATTGTAGAATTGGTAATGCAAAAGCGGCAGTTTTACCTGTACCTGTTTGAGCACAGCCAAAGATATCTTTTCCTAATAAAATGTGTGGTATTGCTTGTTGTTGTATTGGAGACGGTATTTTGTATCCTTTTTTATCAAGTGCTGTAAGCAGCGGATTGATAAGTTTTAATTCTGTAAATGTCATTCAGTCTAATATAATTTATACTTTCAAAGAAAAATGTAAATTATATTTAATTGCAAAGGGTGTTACAAACAAAATGTGATACAGTCTTCATAAGAAGTTCACAAATATACGCAAATTATTAACAAGTTCACATTTATTTTAAATATTTTTATAATTACATGGTTTTTATAAGCTATCTATCTATTTATGAGGCAGGTAGCATTATTTCGATTATTTCATTATTTTAAACGTTAAATTGAAGTTCTTAACAGTTTAAACTTAATAAAAGGCTGGTCTAATCGTTTGAATTTGCCTTAAAAGGCTTATTTTTATAACTTCAAATATGATATTATGATAAAAGAAAACGGTACCATTTTACTCCCTATAGATTACTCTAAACAATCTTTAATAGGAATTAAGAATTCATTTCAGCTAGGAAAATACTCAAAATCTAAATTATTAATTATGCATGTGTTTCATAAACCTGAAGAGGAAAACATAGCGGAATTAGAGCAATTGGCTAAACAAACAGCTGAGGAAAGTGGATTAGAGTGTGATTTTGTTTCTGTAAAGGGAGACATTTTTGTTGAAACAGATAAAATGGCCGAAAAAATTAAAGCTAATTTAATCGTTGTAGGCTTAGATCCTCATGTGAGGTTTAGAAGTTTTTTAGGAGCCAGTTCTGCCAGTAAATTTATTAAACATTCTCCTTGTCCTGTATTAACGACTCGCGGAACAACTCACGAAAGTGGTTGTAAAAATATTTTAATGCCCTTTGATTTAAGTCCTGAATCGAGAGAAAAAGTTGGAACAGTGATTCAACTTGCCAAATATTTTGGCGCTGATATTAGAATCGTATCTGTATTTGACCCAAGTGATCACAAGTATGAAGACAAAATGTTACCTTATTTACAACAAGTAAAAAAATACATTAAAGATAGAAGCGTAAATTGTACAAACAAATCGATTCCTTCAAAGGATGTTGCTGAAAGTATTGTAGAATATGCTAATAAAAATGATTGCGATTTAATTGTACAAATGAATAAACGTGATTTAAACTTAGGAGAAATGTTTAGCGGTACAATGAGTCAGAAAATGGTTGACATTAGTAATATACCTGTATTGACTATTAATCCTATGATTAGAGAAAGTATTAGTAGCGGTATTCATTAATAAAAAAGGTTAGTTTTATTTTCTAGCATTTACAAAACAGGCTATCTCAAATATGAGATAGCCTGTTTTGATTTACACATGTATTATAATAAAAAAAGCCTCCTTCAATTAAATGAAGGAGGCTTTTTTAATGAAGTACTATTATGTTTATTTAAACACAACTTTCATTTCTACACGTCTGTTTTTCTGACGACCTGCATCAGTTGTATTATCAGCTATCGGCACAGTTTGTCCGAACCATTTAGTTATAACTCTATCAGCTTTTACGCCTTTAGCAACTAAGTATTTTTTAACTGCTTTGGTACGTTTTTCAGATAATACCATATTCTTAGTAGCATCACCTTGGTTATCAGTATGACCTGCTAAATCTAAAGTCCAATCAGCAGCATGTAATTTCATTAAGCCTGCTAATTCATTTAAAGATGCAAAAGAAGTTTTCTTAATGATATCCTTTCCTGATGCAAATTCTAAACTAGCAAATGCTTTTTCTAAGATTTTTTGTTCTTCTACTTTTAATACTGGAGCAGGAGGACAACCTTTCAGTTCTTTCAATCCTGGTGTTGTAGGACAATTATCTTCTCTATCCACTACTCCATCTTTATCTGTATCTGGCCAAGGGCAGCCTTTGTTTTCAACAGCACCTGCTACATCAGGACAGTTATCGTCTTTATCTAATACTGTATCTCCATCTTTATCAGGGCAACCTTTAAATTCTTTAGGGCCAGCAACATCAGGGCAAGCATCGTATTTATCAGGTGTTAAATCTCCATCTCTGTCAGGGCAACCTAAGAACTCAGCTAAACCAGCTTCATCCGGACATTCATCATCTTTATCAATGATCTTGTCACCATCTCTATCAGGGCAACCTTTAAATTCAGCTAAACCTTTATCATCCGGGCAGCTATCTTCTAAGTCTGTGATACCATCACCATCTCTATCAGGACAACCTTGTAACTCTTTAGTACCTGCCACATCCGGACATTTATCTTCGCTGTCTTTAATATGATCTCCATCTTTATCAGGGCAACCCATAAATTCCCAAACACCCGCGATGTCTTTACATAAATCTTTTTTATTAGAGATACCATCTTTATCTTTATCCTTTATCTTACCATAAGGAACAGGTATTTTAAGCATTGTATAAATATCTGCACCATAAATTGTTTTTGCTCCAACTATTGGCGATAAATTAGACGTTCCTACAACCAATGGCCCAAGGCGCACGGCAGCACCTAATCTAAAGCCATCTAAGAAATTGTATTGAACTGGTACAAATACACCAAACCATTTATGATCCCAACGTGGGGTTAAAGCAATACTTGATATATCGTGTACTTTGGTATCATTTGCTTTAAATTGAAAAGCAATATAGGGAGTTAAGTTTATATAAAAATCTTTCCATATTAAATAATCTATTTGCACACTAATGGCAGTAGGCAAATTCATGCGATAGGTATTAGAACCCGTAAAACCATTGAATGTATGGTTAAGCGTGTCATCTAAATCTTTTACAGTTTTAGGTTGTATCGGTTTTAAATTCCATTGATTAATATTAGCATGAAAATCGCCACTTGTTGATCCTTTTTTAAATTTGATAGAGCCTATATCAGTTACTGATAAGCCAATTTTTAATTTATATTTATTTTGATCTTTACGCCATAAGTTTTTTTCGCCATCCATATCGTATTTATGTTTCAAATAATCAGGACGATACTCGTAAACAATACCAAAATCAAAACCTACACCTGGATACGATTGACTATAATCAAATACTTTAGCTCCACTCGATTGACCACCTAACGATACTTTCTCGAAATTAAAATTATCAGAGTGTCCGTATTTTATATCAGTATTTAAGATTGTTACTGTGTCTTTAGTAGTGAAATTATAGTTCAAATTAGACGCAAACATGTAAGATGATTGAATACCTTGTAATAGCTTAACGGTTGCACCAGCCTTGAAATAATGCTCGTTATCGTCTTTAAATACATGCGCAAACGACAACCCATATTCTGCCCAAGACATTTCTTGAATACTTAAATTTTTATTTTGTAAATTTTGTACCCATAGTGATGGATACTTGAATTCATTATATGCTAACTTAGCTAACTCAGGCGATACACCGTCAATATTCACATAATTACGAACACCGGTTGTTAAAGCAATCGCGTTTTTGCGATTAAGATTAACCATAAAAGATGGTCCAGTAATACGGTTACTAATCACAATACTTTTATCGCTGCTATTTATTTTTTCTGTTAAATAGTTAGTTGCAAAATTAGGGTCATTGAAAGCTGGAAGTGTTGTGTTTCCATTAGCATCTTTCCCTCTTTTAAGCGCACTTCTATCAATACCAATATAGTTATTGTAAGCTGATACATTTAGACCAACTAAATTCATATCAAATTTCATACGACCATCCACAATACTTGCCGGTTGCTGATAAACACCTGTTACGCCGGCATAATTACTTTGATTAAATCCAATAAAGTCTTGAGATTTAAGGTTGTAACAGAAAATAACTGTCAACGCTACTAGAATTTTTTTCATAATATATTTTAATTTGGACGGTAAATGTAGTTAAAATTTCTTAAAACATACATGCTATAATCTACTCATATTTAGTAAATTTGCGCTTCGAAAAAAAGATATGTTAGATAAATTAGAAGAAATAAAAAGACGGTATAATGATGTTGAGGCGAAATTAGGTGATCCTACTGTGATTGCTGATATGCGCTTATTTAAAA
>JANYGR010000503.1 GCA_025359355.1 Bacteroidota bacterium
TTTGCATAGCGTTGTATCATTTCTTAATTTTAAGTGAGGAACGGTAGGTGTTTTAATAACTATGGTATCAGTAAGACTGCCACAGCCATTAGCCACACAGCGCACCCAATATTTGCCAGGTTGGGTTATGTTTATGCTGTGTGCATTAACCGCTCCATTACTCCACAACACACTATCATAACCCAAAGGCGCTGTTAGTGTATAAGGAAAATTTTGCAAACACAGGCTCGTATCCCTGCCTAAGTTTGGTTTGCTTAATGTAAATGGTGTAACGGATACATCATCCAAAAAATAATCTATACTACGATGATAACCAGGAGCAACAGCAATTGTATCGATATGTGAGTCATCATTAAAATTACCAATGGTAATGTGCATTTCGCCACCATGGGCTTTGTATATACCAGATATTTGTGTCCAATTTAACGTATCTATTATATAATAATTACATTTTATTTGTGGTATAAATCCAACTAAATTATTTCCATAACCATTATTCCAATTAAGTAAAGTATCATTTATATAAGCATCCAAATTTTTTGATGCTCTATTAGCATGGTATGAACCACCACCTATAGCTCTGCTCGCCCAATAACTCACACAATATAAACTATCTTTTAATAAAGCACTTGTGAAATTACCTTGAGCGTAGTATCTCTGATTACTTCCACCTTGAAAATAAACCAATACTTCTGAAAAAGTATTACCAGTGTGAGGTGTCCGATAACCAATTGATGTATAAGGAACACCACCCCACCCAGTCACTCCACAAGTATTAAAAACTTGCGTACCTGTTGTATCAAACCCCCACCAATCATATACATACCAATTTAAGCGATTATTAGCTCCATTAGGACACGAACTAATATTTTCAAAACTGGGGTTTTTAACTAAATTTTGGGCAGTAGTTTGCAAGCTTATTACTAAAAAAAGTAAGCAAAAAAACGATAAATATTTTTTTAAGTAAAGCATGCTATGTGTAAACTAATTAAAATATATCATTCTTGTCCGACTAAAAAAAAATATGCTTCTAATGTACTGTAAAATTAATTTTTTCGAACAGACCTCACCCCCAACCCCTCTCCAAAGGAGAGGGGGGCTGAAACACTTGATTTTATAAGTACTTATTGATTTCATACTATTTTAGTCGGACAATAATGAAAATATATATATAAACCCCAACTCTAAAGTAACGCAGTAGGGCTGGGGTTTATTGTGTGCCGTTGTTATTTTGTTAATTGCAAAGTACCAGTTTGGTTTAGGTTATTGGAGTTTATTTTGTAAGTATAAATGCCAGTTGCTAAGTTTGCTGTATTAAACTCAAGGGTATGCGTTCCTTTGCTTAGGGCTTGGTTAGTAGCTATAGCAGCTACTTTGGCTCCCATTACATCATATACTTCAATAGTATATACATCGTCTGCCTCGCTGCTTAGTGCAAAATTTACTAAGGTAGTGCTTGGGTTAGGGTACACAGTTAAGTTAGTTTGTAAAGCTTCGTTAGCAATAGTTAATTCGTTAGGTTTAGCCATGCGGGCATAACCATTATTAACATACAAATAACTATAAGCAGAAGTGCTACTACAAGGGTTACTTAAGGTAAGTGTTAATTTATAATAATTACCTACACTATTTAAGCCGTTGGTATAACCCCAATAGCCTGTATAACCACTATATGCAGGGCTAATAGAAGTGCAAGCTCCCCCACCAGGCACTACAGGACTCCAAGCGGCAGCACTCACACATAATGAATTTAGTTGTTGCGGAGTTCATAATAATAAAACGTGATTAGTCTCTGAAACAAGAGTTCTTAAAGTAATTGAAACAGTTTATCTATAAAGAAGAACGCTACTTTGCGAAAATGCATTAAGGCAATGTTTACTGGAACAAAGATTCCTCAGCATAACTTCAACAAATTATTTCGTAACCTCACAATACACTGAATTTTCAAAAAACGCTTAATGAATATTTACCACGTACGAATTGAGTACCCGCGATAACCAATGTTTATCCTAAGCCTGGTAGCATCCCACTTGCCACTTGTTTCATTTCATG
>JANYGR010000519.1 GCA_025359355.1 Bacteroidota bacterium
CCTGCTGTTGTCAAATACAAAATTCACAAACGAAACAAACTGTTCGTTGGAAATAGTATTCGATACCAAAATTGAAAAACTAAATCTAATTTCTGAAAATTTCTATTTATTTGATGCACCATTGCCCATTTCAAGAATAAAAAAGATACTATTTCAGGATGAGAAACAAAAAATAACTACTGTTTTTAATATAACAAGTGGAGCAGCTTTTTTGCCAAATAACTTAATTGAAATTGATTCAAGTTCAGAATCAGCCAATTCCGCTCAACTTAATAATTTAAATATTGAATCCACGAATAGAAATTGGAGTTCAAAATTAGAATTATTTGATAGGCTAATGGGTGGTTTTGCAGTAATGAGTATTGCTGGTAATGATTTCCAAAACTATCCATTAAATTACTTTAATACATTATCGGTAATTAACAATTTAGTAAAAGATGAGCTTACCAATCAGTCAGTTCAGGTTAATAATAATTACGATTGGGCAATAATTAACAACAGTAAGTATATTAGTTTATACAAGGCTATTTATTCGCATATAGACGCTAATATAATAGAAGAATTTGCAAGAAAAGATGCAATTAGGTTAGAGAAAAGTAATGGTAAATATGTACTTGATAAAATCGATGAAACATCTAGTACTTTTCTAGTTGCAATTTTAGCTTCATATGGTGAAGGTACTAGGATGACTCTTGATAACTTTATATCAGATTTTAATTCAAATAGATTTCCCGATAAAAGAAAAGAAGGTATTGCATTAATATTCGGGATTAATAAAGGGTACGAAGCCTTCAGGAACAGGTATAAAACACAAAATTTTGAAGTTGATATAAAATTTAAGTTAGATAGTCAATTGGATTATTATACGATTGAAAGTATTTACCAGTTCTCATTTAATAATAAAAAAGAAAATTATGTATTTGATTATATTGATAGCTGGTGCGTGAAATTAAAAGAGGATAATACAAATAATGATTTTGAAAGTTACCAAGTGTTAGACAAAACAATAATTTATAAAAAAAAAGAAAGAACGGGCTCTCAAGATTTATTTCAAAAATTATTTCAAAATACTTCTCGTAATAAAATTTATCAAAAAATTATTGCTGAATTTAATAAGCTCATTCCGGCGTACATTAAAAATAAGGATGATAATGAGGGGAGTAAATATTTTATGAACCTTTTGGAAATCGAATTTGAGGGTTATACAAAATCTATTTATGAAAAAGCAAAAGAAGAAATAGAGAAAGAGTTTGATGTTAAGTTGGCAAACTTGCGAAGCGATAAGATAGCAGAAGTTAAAAAACTGGAGGATATTATTCAATCTCAAAAAAATCAAATTATTAAGTTCCAGGAAAGTTCAGAGAAGGTAATTCCTGAAATAGATAAAGTTTCAATTAGCGAACAAAATAATGGATCCATTAATAATGAAGTAACCGGAATTAGTATTGTAGAAGAATCAAATTTTAATAACGATAAAGAACAACTAAATGATACTCTATTCCCTGTGGAAATTCCGAAAGAAAATTTGGAAAGGAAGATTGATTTGAAAAAGCTAGGGATAACAAAATTAAAGGATGAAGCAAAAAAATTAAATGTCAAAAATTTAAGTAACTTCAAAAATACTACTGAAGACATTGACAAATTAATTAAAGTGATTTTACAATTGGAAGCTGCAAAATATAAACCTTAGTATGGATATTTTTGATAGACTGATTGACGCATCAAAAAACAAGACCGATTTACAATTATTTTTAGAAGATAATATTGAAGAACTTTACGACTTTTTATTAACGCAAAGTTTTTCGGATTTAGATTTTCACAAAGAGAAGATAGATCGATATATTTTACCACATTTAAAAGTAATTCGGCAGTTAGATTTTAATATTGAATCTACTATTGTATTTACGTTATTGCTTTTGGATACAACCGAAAGATTTGGTTTTTTAATGCCTTTCCAACAGCTTTATAAACTACTTGTTAAAAATAACTGTAAAATTGGAAGCCGTCTTGAAGCGTCAGCCTTATACCTTATTGGAATTGGTAATATTTCAGATTATGAAAGGATAATAGATCAGTTACTTTGCAAGCTGGTTATTGCATATCAGGTAGAAGATGATTCAGAGGATAAAGTTGTTGGTACTTTAGTTAATTACTACGCTCAAGTGGTTCATAATTTTGCTCTGCATAATTTAGATGGTGTTTTATCGATTAAGGGTGTGATAATTCAAAAGAGTGATGAATCGGAGTTCTATTTTTTAAAAAATATTTTAATCACTGAAGTCTTGGATGTTGATATACAAGACCATATTTCTGGATATAAACAAATTCAAGAGTTATTAGATGTTTTTTTAAAAAGAACGAAAAAATATATTCCTTTTGTAAGGGAAGGATTTTTAATCGAAAAAGACACACCCTATTCAAAACTATTAAATAATACAGATTCCAGCTTTAGTTCAATTAGGCGTATATCTGTCAATCAATACAGGCTAATTGCTAATGATTCAATTTTTTACTCTCTTAAAAGTGGAGTAAAAATATTAACTGAAGAAAACCAACTCTATGCTTACTTGCATAGTTATGGTGATATGCATTATAAAAAGTTGGAATCTTCGTTTGAATTTTTACCAGCCGAAATTTTAAATAGCGAAATCAATATTGTTGATTGGGGCTGTGGCCAGGGGCTAGCTACAATGGCTTTTTTAGATTACACAAATTCAAAGAGCGTTAACACAAAAATTAATCATGTTTCTTTAATTGAGCCTTCTGAAATAGCATTGAGACGTGCCGCACTTCACGTAAGTAAATTTAATTCTTCAATAAGTTTGCAAACGATAAATAAAGATTTTGATTCATTAAGAAGTATCGATTTTGGTAATAAAAAGACGCATCCTAAACTCCATTTATTTTCAAATATAATTGACATTGATTTTTTTTCTTTAACAGAGCTATTAAAGTTGATCAACTCCACATTTAATGGTGAAAATTACTTTGTCTGTGTTAGTCCTTGTATAAATTATTTAAAAACAGGCCGTTTAGATAGATTTATGAAATCGTTTGCAAAAAACAATGACTATAAGGAGTTAGTATCGATTGATAACGAAAAAGGCATGTGGTCGGGCACTCCATGGTCAAGGGTGATTAGAGTATTCAAAGCCAAATTGTGATTTTAGTATATGGTGAATGACTTTAAAAAAAATTATACTGCTGCCAATTCAAATGCATAATCTTGGTAGCCTATTAATGATCTAGCGGCCTCAAGTTCCTTCCAGGCTTTTTCTTTATGACTTAATTCTACCATATCCCAAGTAGAAATATTGGCAAATTTTTCCGTGATGATAGAAAGCGTTTCTTTTTCTTCTTCGCTAAAAAGTTTTTTATCAAAGTCAGCTTCAGAAACAAATACTTCTCCGGCTCCGCCATTTGGCAGCTTTGAAAATTGCGAACTGATTAGTTGTTCATTTTCCAGGTAGGCATAAATATTATCATAGTTCGCTGGTACAGGGCCATATTTTATAGCCCGGTAACTTAATCCGGTAATGGATGCGCCATAATTTTTATAATTCGTAAAATCAGCAAAGAATAGCTGTTTATTCACTTTCAATTTATCATTAAATTCAGGCTTTGAGTGCTGAATAAAATAGGTAACGAGATTAGCTATTTTGGTAGGTACTGGTTTTTTGTACCCGGTGAAATTATTTGGTAGATTATAAACATTCAGGTTTGCACACAGGTTCTTATTCTCATCTTCGGTATGAATAAGATATGCAACTCTTTCTTTTACTTTCTTAAATGCATTTTCAGAAAAATGTTCTTTTGCTTTATCCAATAAATTCATATAAGTCTGCGGCTCAGATGCGGCACTTATTAAATTGCCGTATGCTGGAGTAGGGATCTCACCATTTTCATAATTACTATACCCATTAGCACCCAAACCAAGCACCTCACTCATTTTTGAAGCAGGTAAATCATACTTCTCCCTGATAGCAGCAATTTCTTCCGAAAAAGGAATGTTATTTTTTTCCCTGTACTGGTTATGTGCCTGCACTAAACTGATGGTATCCGCTTCTGTGGTGGTAAATTCCTCACTGCATTTTTCACACTTGTAAAAATGGGCTACTATTTTAAATGCGTCTTTTCGGTAGTTTAATTCTTTGGCCTCTTTTTGCAGGTTGGCTGTACCATCGCAATATGGGCATTCAATTTTTTGTTTCATGTTCATTTCGTTTTTAGTGGGTAATCCATAGGAAATTCAGCTATGTGAAAAGACATACAATCAACCATCTTATTGGGTAAACCAGGGCTGATTTTAATATAAACCTCTTTTCCTTTTATTTGAATACCGAACTCATAGTAGTCTGGTTTGGTTGGATCGTAAGTATCTTTTTTTGGGCCGCCGTAATAATCTTCAGCTTTTAAATTCATCAAATATTCTAACCGTTTAATCGGCGTTATATCTAATTCGGCTAAATCATCAAGGTTTTTACCTCTTGGCCGGAATGCTACTTCAAAGACTTTGATCTTGTCTTTTAGCTGATTTAAGAATAATTCAACCTCTTGTTTGGTAGCCATTCGGACTGAAAAGTTAATTGTATTTCACGAAATAATGGAATATAATCATAAAAACCAAATAAAATCTACTAAAAAATGGATTTATCTAAACCAGAGCCTTCAATATCAAAATCTTTCCTGTCGCCAATCTAACGGCTAACAACTGGCTGTCCATTTAAAAATCAAATAAACTGTAACGATAGCTCCGACGAAAGCCGCTACTTCGTAGAACAACCACAATGATATACTACCGCCTTCAGGCAACCTCCTTCATTTCACTTTGTTTCGTTCCGTAAACTACACTACACTTCGTTCATTCAGTCGGTAGCCTTTCAGCAACAATCATTAC
>JANYGR010000269.1 GCA_025359355.1 Bacteroidota bacterium
GTTTTTGAAGGATTTGGTGGCGGTGGTTCTGGAGGGTTTTGGTAATTAAAATTTAGATAAATTGAAACAAATTCTTACATATTTATTATTACTAATCACATTTGGTGTAATTGCTCAGGTGCCTGATAAACCAAATCCTCCGAGGTTAGTAAATAATTTCTCGAAAGAGTTTCCTAATTTTATTTCAGCCGATCAACAACAAACATTAGAAACACAATTACAAAATTTTAGTCAAGAAACATCTAATCAAATTTGCATTGTCATTGTTGATGATTTAGGCGATTATGATGCAAATACCTTTGCTACTGAAATAGGAAATAAATGGGGTGTTGGTCAGAGTGATTTTAAAAATGGTGTTGTTGTATTAATTAAGCCTACGGGAGGCAAGGGACAACGTAGTTTATACATTGCAGTTGGTTATGGTTTAGAAGGCGCTATCCCTGATTTAGCAACCAAAAGAATCAGAGAAAATGATATAGAGCCTTATTTTGCAGATGGTCAATTTTACGAAGGTTTGCAAGCGGGTGTTAATTCCTTAATGAAAGCTGCCAAAGGCGAGTATGATCTTAAGCAGGATAATTCAAATAAAGGTGATTTACAAAGCTGGATCAAACGCCATCCTATTTTATTTATCATCATTGTTATTTTTATTATACTTCTTTTAATTGCTAATAGTAAAGGCAAAGGTGGAGGCGGTGGAACCTATTTCGGTGGCGGTTTTCTAGGTGGCTTGGGTGGAGGTAGTTTTGGAGACGGAAGTTCAGGTGGTGGCTTCGGGGGCTTTGGTGGCGGTAGTTTCGGAGGCGGCGGCTCAGGAGGGAACTGGTAAAATTACTGATGTAAAATTTTAAACATCAATTCTTTCATCAGCTCACCATTATTTACACCAGTATTATCAACTCCTTTGGTTTTCAAATCATATTCTTTTAAGTAACTAAAAATCGATTTTAATTTAGCCGTGTTGTAGTTTTTAGCAGCAGTCACATAACCATCCACAAAAAATGGATTAACACCCAATACTTGCGCTACTACAAATTTAGATTTATCAGGCGCAAAATGATAAAGCAATATCTTTGTAAAATAGCCATACAGCGAGCTTAACGTCATTACAGCAGGATGTTCTTTTTCGTTAGCCGAAAAATAATTGATGATTCTATTCGCTTTTAAAATATCTTTTTTTGCTATAGCATCTTGCAATTCAAATACATTAAATTCTTTACTAATGCCAATATTATCCTGAACGAGCTCTAATGTTATTTCCTCACCTTCTTTCAGGTTAATAAATAATTTTTCTACTTCATTCGCTATTTTAGAAAGATCATTACCAAGACTTTCTGCCAATAAATAAGAGGCTTTCGGACTAATCTTAAATTTGTGTTCTTGCACAAACTCCGTAATCCATTCAGGAATTTTATTATCGTATAGTTTTTTTGTTTCTAAAAAAACATGGTTTTTTTGCAAGGATTTATAAATCGTACTTCGCTTATCTAAGGTTTTGTATTTATAGCAAAATACTAAGATGGTGGATGTTTGAGGTTGTTGTAAATAAGCCACCAGCGCATTAGCAGAGCCACTTGTTTTTTTTGCAGGAGCATCAGAATCATCGTCATCATCACCACTACCAGATCCTTTACCAAGTTCTTTAAGGTTTTGCGCTTCTTTTACAATAATGACTTGGTATTCGCTCATCATCGGAAATCGTTTAGCCGCCGAAATAATGGTATTCATGTCAGCTTCTTTTCCGTAAAGAATTGTTTGATTAAATTCTTGTTCACTTTCGTCGAGTACATTTTTTTCAATGTAATCGCTTACCATATCAATGTAATACGCTTCTTCGCCACTTAAAAAATAAATGGGTTTGAATATTTTACGTTTTAAATCCGTTAATATTTGAGTAACTTCTTTCATAGATAGGCGTCAAAGTTACTTTTTAAAAAAGAAAAACACGGCAATAATTAAACACAAAAAACCAACAACGTGGTTCCAGCGTAAACTGTCTGTTTTAAAGAATATCAAAGTGAAAATAACAAATACCGAAATTGAAATCACTTCTTGAATGATCTTTAGCTGCCACATATTAAAGGGACCGCCATTAGTAATACTTCCAATTTTATTGGCAGGAACCATTAAACTATATTCGCATAAAGCAATGCCCCAGCTAATTGCTATTGCTAACAACATTCCTACATTCTTGAATTTTAAATGGCCGTACCAAGCAATAGTCATAAAGGTATTGGAGGCAAGGAGTAATAAGATAGTGATGAGACCTTTTGGCATGGCTAATTTTATTTAAGGGAATCTTTAAAAATTCATTTTTCGAGGCGAACAAGTTTTTGAAAACGTAGAATACATTGGTATTTGAGGCTTTCAAACATGCAGTTCAACGATGAAAAAGGGATTAAATAGAGATTCCATTATGCTTTTTTTACTTTAGTTTCTTTGATGCCTAATTTTTTCATGCTGCGTTTCTTTTGTTTTTTGGCAGCCCTTAATTGTCGGCGTTGATCTCTGGCGTTGGTTTTGTTCAATTGTGCACTAGGCTTGTCTTTTGCTTTTTTATCTAAATATGGATTAAATGATTGACGGTTTTTACGTCGTTTAAACGATTTACGCCACATTTTTTTCCGCTCTTTACTTTCTGTAAACTGCGCTTTCATTGGCAGATAGGTTGTAAATAGAAAAATTAAGATTATAGAAATACGTTTAATCATATATGCAAATAACGGTTTTTATTAAAAAGGTTACTGTTTTAAACGCATTATTTACTAACAAGTAATTAATGGTAATACTAAAGATTTTTGTGAAGAAAAATAAATATAATTAGTTCCAATTTATGAGTGTTTTTATTGGCAAAATAGATCATGTTTTAATGAAATTTTGAATAGACCGAGAGCGTAGGACTGTCAAAAATGCGGGCAGAGTGGCGGTGAATCGAGAATTCAAGATTTTAGTGTAGCTATAGCGAAACGTGAAAATCGTAGAATTCCGAGAGGAGCGTGGAGCATATTTTTGACTTGATTTTTTGTTTCTTTTTCATCTAAGGAAAAAGATAGAAAGATAAATAGCCTACTAAATAATTACTAAAGCCTAATTAATAGCAATTCCTTTTGGAGATTACAGCATTAGTAGTAAATTTGTTAGATAAGATTTGTAATAAAATGGCTATAAAAGATTGGACTAAAGAAGAAATTTTAGAGGTGTATAACACACCCTTAATGGAATTAATATATAAAGCAGCAGAAGTTCATAAGCAACATCATACAATAGGTGAAGTTCAAGTGAGCTCGTTATTATCAATAAAAACAGGCGGTTGCCCCGAAGATTGTTCTTATTGCCCGCAAGCAGCTCGTTACCACACAGAAGTTAAAGTTCATAAATTAATGAGCGTTCCCGAAGTAGATGCTGCAGCCAATAATGCTAAAGCTGGTGGAGCAAGTCGCATGTGTTTAGGCGCAGCTTGGCGTGAAGTACGTGATAATAAAGATTTTGATACTGTGTTAGACATGGTAAAAACCATTAATAGCAAAGGATTAGAAGTATGTGCTACTTTAGGTATGGTTACCGAAGATCAAGCGAAACGCTTAGCAGAAGCTGGATTATATGCATATAATCATAATATTGATACAAGCGAAGAGAATTACGAAAATATTATTTCTACGCGTAAGTTTGACGACCGTTTAAATACGATCAATAACGTTCGTAAAGCTGGATTAACAGTGTGTTCTGGAGGTATTATTGGAATGGGCGAAAAAATTGAAGATAGAGTAGGGATGTTATATACGTTAAGTTTGTTGCGTCCTCAGCCAGAGTCTGTGCCGATTAATGCACTAGTAGCGGTAGAAGGAACTCCAATGGAAGATCAGCCACCAGTGCCAATTTGGGACATGATTCGTATGATTGCAACAGCTCGTATTGTATTGCCAAGAACTGCTGTTCGCTTATCTGCTGGGCGTTTAAGCATGAGTATGGAAGGACAAGCGCTATGTTTTATGGCAGGAGCAAATTCTATTTTTGCAGGCGAAAAATTATTAACCACTGCAAATCCTTTATACAACCAGGATATGGAGATGTTTAAAATTCTTGGTTTATCAAATAAGCAAGCCTTCGTTGATAAATTAAAAAAAGAAGAATTAGTATAATTATACAATCATCAACTTATTATGAAAAAGATAATTTTATTAAGCATCCTCATTAGTGCGAGTACTTTGGTTTTTGGACAATCAACAGAAATATCTAGTAAGTACGACAAAATTGATAAGTTTGATAAGGAAGTTGCATTCGTTCATAAAAATGGATTGGTAGGCTTAATTAATTCTAAAGGTAAGGAAGTCATTAAACCTGAGTATGAAAAAATATCGGCTTTTGGAACTGATAACATTGCATACACTACAAAAGGAGGCTTAATAGGCTTAATTGATGTGAATGGAAAAGTATTAGTAGACAATAAATATGATAAAATAGGTGGCTTTAAAAATAATCAAGCGATTGTTAAAAAAGGTGATGCCTATGGAGTAATTGACAAAGCAGGAAAATTAATTGTGGATGTCAAATACAATAAATTGGTGTTTGAAAAAAATGGAATTCTTAAGGCTGTAAATGCTGATGGTTCAGAGGTGTTGATTAAGCCAAACAAATAGTAATGAACGATGATCTAAAACAGCCATCAACCATTTTCAGTTTATTACAACAACGAAAAGAACAACAAGCGTTTCGTACACTTAAGTTAGATTACCCAACCATAGATTTTTCGAGTAATGATTATCTAGGATTTTCGACTCAAGGGATTTTACATCGAGAGATCAATAAGCTTGATTCATCAATAAAAATAGGCTCTACAGGCTCTCGCTTAATTTCTGGAAACTCATCTTTGTATCAGGAATTAGAACAAACTATTGCTATTTTTCATCAATCTGAATCTGCTTTAATATTTAATTCAGGATACGATGCTAACTTAGGTTTATTATCAAGTGTTCCACAAAAAGGCGATTTAATTTTAAGTGATGAGTTGATTCATGCATCGTTAATTGATGGGATAAGGCTTAGTTACGCCACTTATTATAAATTCAAACATAATTCCTTAGAGGCTTTAGAAGCTTTATTGATAAGGCATAAGGAGGCATTTAATGAAGTTTATATTGTTGTTGAAAGTGTATACTCAATGGATGGCGATTGTGCGCCATTAAAAGAATATGTGTTGTTGTGTAAAAAATATAATGCTCATCTCATTGTTGACGAAGCGCATGCCATTGGTGTGTTTGGAATGCAAGGCAAAGGTTTATGTAACGACTTACAAATTGAAAAAGATTGCTTTGCTCGCATCTATACTTATGGTAAAGCGATGGGCTGTCACGGCGCATCAGTTGTAGGAAGTAGCGCACTAAAAGATTTTTTAATTAATTTTTCTCGCTCATTTATTTATACCACAGCTATGCCCGAACATAGCTTATTGGCTATTCAAGCGGCTTATCAGTTACTTCAATCAACTCAACAAATTACAGAACTCAAAAATAACATTGCTTACTTTAACTCTAAAATAACCGTTTCCAGCTCGTTTATAGAGAGTGTCAGTTCTATACACTGTAAAATTGTTTCTGGTAATCAACAGGTTCAAACGTTAGAAGACACGTGTTGGAAACATAATTTATTTGTTAAATCTATCAAAAGCCCTACCGTTAAAGCAACACAGGAACGTATCCGTATTTGCTTACACGCTTTTAATACGCAACAAGAAATTGATTTGCTTTTAATTTTTTTAGTATAACACTCAACTAATTCTTTGTAAAATCACTATTTATAAATATATTTAAGCTTTATATCACACATCATTATGACAAAAATTAAATTTGGAACAGACGGCTGGAGAGCCATTATAGCTAAGGATTTCACAGTAGAAAATGTAGCACGTGTAACGGAGGCAACTTCTATTTGGCTTAAGAAAAATTTTGAAAAGCCTAGTGTTGTTGTTGGGCACGATTGCCGTTTTGCAGGTGAATTGTTTGCTGAAACAGCCACTAAAATATTTATAGCAAATGGTATAAAAGTATATCTAGCAAAAGACTTTGTAAGTACGCCCATGGTATCATTAGGTACTGTAAAATATGGCGCAAGCTTAGGAATTATCCTCACCGCTTCTCACAATCCCCCGTCCTACAATGGCTATAAATTAAAAGGAAGTTATGGCGGCCCTTTAGGCCCAGAGCAAGTGCAAGAAGTGGAAGATATGATTGCTGATAAAAGCACCATTAATTTAGATAGTATAGATTTAAAAGTGGCAGAACAAAATGGTTTATTGCAAATTGTTCCGCTTGAAGATATGTATGTAAAACATGTGGAAGAGAATTTTGATTTAGCATTAATAAAAAAATCAGGAATTCGTTTTGCTTATGATAGTATGTATGGTGCTGGACAACGCGTGATGTTTCGCTTATTTCCTGAAATTGTGCATTTACATAATGAGTATAACCCTAGTTTTTATGGGCAAGCGCCAGAGCCTATTCATAAAAATTTAACTGAATTTTCTAATTTAATTAAAACACGTGGTGATATTGATTGTGGCTTAGTAACCGATGGAGATGCCGACCGTATTGGATTATATGATGGTAAAGGAAATTTTGTGGACTCGCATCACATTATTTTATTGTTAGTGCATTACATGGTTAAATACAAACATAAAAAAGCAAAAGTCTGTACGGCTTTTTCTACGACAGTGAAACTAAAAAACATGTGCGACCATTATGGCTTGCCATTGGATGTGGTAAAAATTGGCTTTAAATATATTTGTGGGATTATGATTACCGAAGATGTATTAGTAGGTGGCGAAGAGAGCGGTGGCATTGCTATTAAAGGACATATCCCTGAACGTGATGGCATTTGGATGGGATTAGTATTATGGGAGTTTATGGCTAAAACGGGTAAATCATTGACTGAATTAATTGAAGAGGTGTATGCAATTACAGGTACGTTTTGGTTTGAGCGCAACGACTTAACTATTGCTGAAGAGTTGAAATTAAAAATAATGGATAATTGCAAAAAAGGTGTGTACACCCAATTTGGAAAATATAAAGTGGAGCGTGTAGATGATTTAGATGGGTATAAATTTTTTATTGATGATAATACTTGGACAATGCTGCGCGCATCAGGTACAGAGCCAGTATTGCGTGTATATGCCGAAGGAAAAGATAAAGCACAAGCATTTGATATTTTAGAAGAAGTGAAAAAAGTAATTTTTGCTTAATTCATTGGAGTATAAAGTAGATTGTGTAATTAGCTAGAAGAACGATAATAAATGTCCAATGATATTACATGTCATTGGACATTTCTTGTAATACGCGATACGATTTAATTTCAGTTAAACCGGGTAGTTGCATTTTATAGTAATGCACCACACAATCAAGCAAAGCAAGCCTTTCGGGGCGTGTTATTTTTTTTTGATTGGTGATTGAATGCGAAAATAATTCTGAAAATAAACCTGATTGCCAATTGTCAAAACCCAACGGAAAGCTTTTTGTAGACGAACCAAATTTTCCTTCCAATGTATCAAAATAAGATAAGTGCTTACTGTAATTATTAGTTGGATAAAAGCCTAAATGCTTGCTCAGCTCCATTAAAAAATAAATATGTGTATCAGCATAGTTTGCAGTTGCTTTATCTAACCATTGATAGGTATGACAGATAAGATGAAATAGATCATCGTTAGGTGTTTGTTCTTTAATGCATTTGTAAAGCATTTCGTTTAAAAACTGCGCTATGCATAATTTATTAAAATTAGCTTGTAGATCAGTGTAAACAAACAAGCATTTTATTTCTGAAATTTGCTG
Organism: Bacteroidota bacterium; assembly: GCA_025359355.1. Taxonomy (GTDB): domain Bacteria; phylum Bacteroidota; class Bacteroidia; order B-17B0; family Aurantibacillaceae; genus UBA4416. The sequence goes on from JANYGR010000269.1 coordinate 7,818, forward strand.
TATGTCTTTATTTTCTTTTAAGGAAACAATAAATTCGATTTGCGTAAGGGGCTGTATAACACCTGATTTTATTTTGGATTTAGGAGAGTTACCAATATGAATGTTAGCAGAAATTAAACCAAAATCTTTCGTGTAAATTTTTGAAATAATACGTTTGTCAGCATATTTAATATTATGCAAAACAATGCCTTGTGTTGTGTGCAGCATTATTTAATTGATGACTAATAATTTAGTAGTTCCGGAAAGCTCACCATTGGCGGTAGAACAATTGATAAGATACACACCACTTGAAACCCTTGAGCCATTATTGGTTTGTAAGTTCCAGCCGATTTGTCCACCTTGAGATTTTGATTCCCAAACTAAATTCCCTGCGACATCCGTGATTTTTACAATCGTTTGATCTACTAAGCCTTTAATGTATACAGACCCTGTATAACCTGGTCTGATGGGGTTTGGAAATGCATGAATAGCACTATAGTCTCCATCACCTTTAATAATAGATCCTCTGTAGGATTGAACGCCTATTTCATTAGAAATGAACACATCTCCCGTAATTTCATCAACCACAAGGCTAGTAATGGAGTTAGAATATAATGGACTATTGTCAACTGTAAAATGATAAATTTGAGTTTGGCCATCAGGAGATAAACAATAGACCCCAGAGCTCTCAGTTCCTATCCATTTTCTATTAGCACCGTCAACTGCAATGGCTGTAATTTTATCATCTCCTAATAAAATAGCCACATGCCCATCTTGTTCAATTAATATTTGTTGGCAATCCCAATTGTTTGATGTAAATACATTTTCAGGGTTATAAAAAATAGTAACACCTTTTTGTGTTCCTACCCAAATTTTCCCATCTAGGTCTTCGCAAATAGAATAAATATCTACCGAAGGTAGTAAACCTTGTCCTTTACTGGTAGTTACAAGCTTTGCATTTGATGGATTTGGAGCCGATAAGCCATTAACATCTTTATAAACCATTAAGCCACCACCACGAGCTAATATGACCCAAGCTTGATCATGTTTATCAAAAATTACTTTTGATAAAGTAGCTGCCGAAATAGTTTGACTAAAATCTAATAAAGCCCACGTATTGTTTTTTTTGCGAACTTGTATAAGATCTGGACTATTTGTAACTAAGCTCCAGAGATTTGAATTTTTATCAAAATTGATTCCTGTAACATATAATGGCCCCGTACCTTGGTATCCAATCATTGGACTATTTGTGTCTGAAATAACAGCGGTTAATTGATTATTAGTGATCTCGACAATACCGGAGCTCATACAGCCAAAAGCGATATGGTTTTTATCGTTGGGATCTATTGCTACGCAGTTGATATCTTGTATATAGGTTGGAATAATATTCCCTAAAGAACTCCATTCTTTATTTTGATAAATACTAGGGGGTTTATTAGAATAAATATTAGAATACGTTTCTCCTAAACTGGTTGGAGCCAAAACAATGTTCCCATCTTTGATTGCAATATCATTGGCATAATTGTAAGTAGGGCCGTTTAATATCACTCTTATATTTGAATAAGTCCCCTTACTGTCAAGTAAACCATAATTATTATCTGCTAAATATAATTGGTCTTTGCTTTCGTAGTATATATCATTAATATTTGCATATATACCACCATTATATTGTGTAATATAATTATTTTTGGTTCCACTGGGATTATAATCCGACACGCCCCATTGGTCGCTAATAACAATGACGTTATACTTGGAATAATCGTATATTTTTTTGTTTGTACTATTATTTTTGTATGGGTACTTGGCCCAATTTATTCCATTATATTGGTATAACGTGTCTGCAAAATCAACATTAGTTTTAAATTTTTCAGAATAGTTCGCCATAATTTTTCCGTCAAAATTAACAACTCCATTATAAGGGCCTGCCGGTATGCCTGTATTTAACGACTTCCAATTTTGATAATTACTTAAATTAGCGTTTGTTTTTCCGTAAAAAATACCGGCTTCAGTAGCAGCAAATACAGCCGTGTCGTTTGATGTAACTTGATAAACTTTGTAATTTATAATATTAGTTCCAATGTAATAGGTGTCTTTAATTTCTAATTTTTGAGTATCAAATACGATGATGCCGAAACCGCAAGCGATGTATGCATAAATCCCTTTAAAGTATACTTCATTAATGGTTTTATTACCTGTGATACTTTTTCGTTTAATGTCAGATACATTAATAATAGAGCCATCCGGCTTAATAACATCAATGTTAGTATTAGTATAAATAACGATGAGAGCATCATTGGCATCACACTTACGAACTAATTGTACACCAACATCCGACAAGCCATCAATTTTTGTCATTTTTTCTATGCTATTGTCACTCGTATTATATTTGGCTAAACCCTGTCCGTTCGATACATACACAGTATTACCAACCTTAGCAACACTATTGGTATAGTTATATGAAAGATGATCAACCCATTGTCCTACTTTCGCCTGCGAGAAAGAATACAGATTGATAAAAATCAATATTGCGAGAAAACTATTTTTTAATGACATGATCTAATAACGAAATCTGTAGGAGTTTATTGTATTAATTTACCATAAATTTAGTGTAATTATTTGTGCTTTCAAACGGAATATTTAAAAGTATTTAGAGGATTTTATTTAAAATAATCAGGATGAATATTCCAAGTTAATAATTCCTTGTAGCGCTCGGTAAGCTCAATGATGAACACATCCGGCTTTTCTTTCAGTAATAGTTCTGGCGACGGAATGCCATCTGTATATAACTGCCGTTTGGTGATCTTTGAAAATAAATAACCAAAACCCGGTTCAAGGGATTCTAAAAATGAATCATGCACAATCATTACATATGGAATTTTGACCGAGTTTTTTTCGTTAAATTGAATTTGATATGCGGTATCTGCATAACAATTTGTAAGCGCTAACATATTGGCTAAATCCTTTCCTGAATCTATAGCAGAATCTTTTACAGAAATATCATTAAAAGTCATGATGTTTGGAAAGTAAGGTGTTAATCGCTGAGCTAAGGCTTTACAGGCAATTGCACCCGCCAATAAATTCCAATGCGTATCGGTTTTGTAATACAATAGATTACCTGATGTTTGTTTATACGTTAATAAAATATTTTTTAAATTGATAGCCTCTGGAAATGCCTGATGTAGCTGGTCATAACGATTATCTTGTTTTTGCGTATAGGTAGCAGGAAGATATTCTGGATAAATACTTTGCTTACTTGGACAAATTAATAATTGAAACTGAATGTTATTTTTCTGACAAAACAATTGTATAGCCTTTAGATTGGAAATCACTTTGTGTAATTGACTTTCATTCCATTGGTAATAGCCACAATGCTCATTAAGCCCCAAACTGTCAAAAATAGAGGCGTTATAAAATAACCACTTATTTTTTCCAACTATCACTTTGTCGCTTGCTGTATAAGATTTTAATGCATCTTTTTTGATGTAATTTAATGTTTTGATATAGGCATATTTGTAAGGAAAATGATCTGTGAAATAAGCTTCGTAATACCTCATAAAACCTGATATTCCAGAAGAATCATAAACAGGGAAGCTTAATTTTTCTTTATTTGCAATTGTATCAATCTCGTATTTTTTGACGGTAAAAAATAAGATGAAGTTGATGCATAGTATTGCTATAAACACCACTGCTGTGAGGTTTTTAAAGAATGGATTATGTGTGGTTAGTTTCAACTTAAAATCTATAATAAATAAAAGGGTTATACGAATTACTTATCACTTCCAACACGCACCAGCCAAATAATACAATGAGTACAAGCGATTCCATCATTCTGTAATTTGAAAAACGGAGTTGTTTATGTTTTAATGCTGATAAAATTTGTCGATGCATAAAGCCAGTTGATAAAATACCACCAACGATGCAAATGCCAATAAAATAAGGTGTTGAGTATGATCGAATGTCAGGCATTGTATCTGTATTCGGAATTATCAAATACATTTTTTTCAAGATGATAAGTGCTTCATCAATGGAGTTGCTTCTAAATAACACCCAACCAACCATTACGACTAACCATACGTAAAGTTGTTTAATGAATGTTGGAATTTTTTGAGTGAATGTATGTTTGGTTACTCGTTCCATAACTAAAAAGAATCCGTGAAACAAGCCCCAGGCAAGGAATGTGAAATTGGCGCCATGCCAAAAACCACATAATATAAACACAATTAATAAATTGATAGCAGTAATAAAAGTGCCTTTGCGATTTCCTCCTAAAGGAATATATACATAATCTCTAAACCAAGTGGACAATGAAATGTGCCATCGTTGCCAGAAATCTTGAATGCTGTGGGCAGAGTAGGGGATGTTAAAGTTTTTCTTGAATTCGAAACCAAACATCTTTCCTAGTCCTATAGCCATATCGGAGTATCCCGAAAAATCGAAATAAATTTGAAGCATATATGCAAAAACACCGAGCCACGTGTAGAGAAGGCCATAAGTTGTTGTATCGGCATTGAAAATAGTATCAGCCATTAGCCCAACCGTATTAGCAACGATCATTTTTTTGGAAAGCCCGTAAATAAAGAGCTTAGAGCCATTTCGTAATCTGTTCCAAATATGTTTTCGTGTTGTGAGTTGACTTTCCACATCATGGTAACGAATGATAGGACCAGCTACTAATTGTGCAAAATTGACAATATACAAACCCATTTTAGGAAAATTAAGTTGAGCTTTGGCCTTGCCTCTGTATATATCCACTAAATACGAAATGGAATGAAACGTATAAAACGAAATGCCTAAGGGCAAGGTTAGTGTTTTGAAATAATTGGTATCGATAGACAGCGTGTGTGCAAAAAAGCCAGCGTATTTATAATAGAATAATACTGAAACGTTCATGAACACTCCAATCAACAAAGTAAGTCGTTTTTGCGAGCTACGTTCAATAAGAATGCCCCAGATATAGTTAAAACAGATGGATGTAAATATTAGCCACGCGTAGGTTGTTTCGCCCCATACATAAAACAAGAGACTGAAAAATAGTAAAGTGTAGTTTCTGAATTTGGTGGGTGTGAGGTAGTAGCCCAACAAACACAGCGGTAAAAAGAAAAATAAAAAAATGGAGGAACAGAAAACCATCAGTGTTTGTTTGAATCAAAAATAATAAAATTTAGGTAGGTTCTGAATTAATACGGTTGTTTTATTACTTATATTTGGGGTTCTACAATGGCCTTGTAGTACAACGGATAGTATTTGGGCCTCCGAAGCTCGAGATCCAGGTTCGATCCCTGGCAAGGTCACTAACACATTTTTTTAGTTGCTAAAAATCAAAAAAATAATATTCATAATCCAATTGTTATTCTCAGGCTACATCTATAGCCAAGGTAGTGCGGGTGTTTGGACTAATGGAAAATACACAAACGATTATACTGTTTTGGATTGTTTTAAAAATTCAAAATACCAAGGCATATTTAAAGCGGATACCATCAAATCAAATTATGTTTTAAAAGGACAAAAAATTTGGCGAACTATTAATCTTGAAAATAAAGAAAATCAAGGTATCCTTAATTCTACCAGTAAATGCTCGGATATTGGACTGTTTGAAATTATGAAATATGGATTATTTCAAAAGAAATTAAATGCATTTTCTTCTGATAATTTTAATGAAACTAAAAGTAATCACTTAACGGAAGTTCAATTACTCAATATGATTGTTTTTAGAGATACTTCTATAATTCCCGTTTTTGATTCGGATGGGAATGAAAAAAAAGAAATATCAATTACTAATAGATATATGTATGGAACTGATATTAAAAGTTTTTTGATGAAAGAGAATTGGGTTATCAATAATTATTCGGGGCAATTAGAAAAAATTATCATTGGAATTGCACCATTAATTTATGATAAAAAAACAAGTAAGGTAATACCGTTATTTTGGATTTATTATCCCGAATGGAAAGAACTGCTTTCATCTTTTGAAGCAAAAAATTATTATTCGGATGAGCTAATTACATTTGATAATGTGTTTACCAGAAAACTGTTTATTTCCTTAATTAGTAAGGAAAATAATCTGTTTGATAGAAGTGTAAAAGCAACAAATCACGGGAAAGATTTTTATTTAGAAAGTGAATTAATCAAAGAGCGCGTTATAAATTATGAAGAAGATTTATTTCATCATTAACTCAAAATAAAATGATTAATTTTATATGCTTGTAACTCCTTTATTTTGACACATAAAAACATATTAGTTATACAAACAGCGTTTATAGGTGATGCTATTTTGGCATCATCCGTTCTCGAAAAATTACATGCGTTTTTTCCTCAGGCTAAAATTTCTTTATTGGTGCGCAAAGGCAACGAAAGTCTATATCAGGAACATCCTTTTTTAGAATCCTTATTAGTGTGGAATAAAAAAGAAGGTAAATACAAAAGTTTGTTTAAGTTGCTTAAAACGGTTCGTAAGCATCAGTTTGATACAGTTATTAATTTACACCGCCATGCCAGTTCAGGCTTTATTACGGCCTTTTCGAAGGCTGCTTATACGAGTGGTTATAACAAAAATCCTTTTTCGTTTTTATTTAATTACAAAGCACCACACTTAATTGGGGATGGGCGACATGAAGTAGAACGTTACAATGACCTCATAGAAACAATCACTGATAAAACCGTTGCTAAACCTAAGCTTTACCCAACCTTCAAACAGTTTTCAGCGGTTGAATCTTATATTAAATTACCTTTTGTTTGCATGGCGCCATCGTCGGTTTGGGCTACTAAACAATTGCCTCCGCATAAGTGGGTAGAGTTGTGTAATAGCATTGCTAACGAAACAACTATTTATTTACTAGGTGCAGCAAGTGATGTAGAGCTTTGTCATCAAATAAAAGAAAAAACAAAGCATACAAACGTAGAAGTATTAGCTGGTAAATTAGCGTTATTAGAATCCTGCGAATTAATGAAGCATGCAGCTATGAATTATGTGAATGATAGCGGACCTTTGCATTTGGCTTCTGCGGGTAATTCTCCAACCACTGCTTTTTTCTGTTCTACAATTCCAGAGTATGGATTTTATCCTTTAGCCACTAATTCAAAAGTAATAGAAGTGAAAGATTTATATTGCAAACCTTGCGGATTACATGGATTTAAGGCTTGTCCTAAAAATAATTTTAGGTGCGGAAATGAAATTGTTAGCGGAAAAGCATAGATAGCCCATAGAGAATGAATAGACAATTAGTTTTTATCATAATTATTCTGACAATATTAATTGTAGGGTTATTTACTGGTTTACCCATTGAATATCTCAACACAACCTTAGACAGAATTGCGACAATCATTTTAGAACTAGTTGTTATATTATCTTTCTTACTGTTATTTAAACTCGTAAATAATTTAACAAAAAAAACAACTAAGTGGTTGACAACTGGACTTATTTGTATTGTTATTATACCTTATTTTTTTAGTGGTATAATGACAACATTACTTGTCACTTCAAATTATTACCCGACATGGCAAAACATTAATATATATACAAATCGAACTGGAGATAAGTTAATAAGCCAATGGAGAGAAAACAGCGGTTCAATATACGACTATCGAGTAAGAAAAATTATTACTGAATCTACAAATTTTAGAATTTCATATGACATAAACGTAAATGAAATAAATGGAATGTGGGTAAAAAAATCTGTGGCAAATGACACTACAATAGTTGTAAATCTAGACACAGATAAAATTAACTATTAAAGCAGAACTGCTAACGGTCACAAAAAACTTTATTTCCTAAAACTATAACTTGATAGTATTTGTTACAGAGGACACGATGGTAAATTTCTTTTCGATTGTTTGAAGTGTTTCTTTTGCGCCTTCGTATCGAAATTCGAGTTTATAATTTCCAGGTTGTAAATAAATAATTTCGCCTTGCAGGTTATAATTCAAATTACAAACCCAAGTCACTTTTTTACCATCGTCTAAAAAAATACTACCATAGCCTTTGCTTGCTTTAGTTAAATAAACGTTTCCGGGTGTTGGTACTTTAATCGTGTTGGTAGTACTTTGTAAAATTTCGACATCATTTAATCTGATACGTGGTAAGGTTAATATTTCCAAATCATATTTCCCTACAATGTATTTTTCTGTTTTACCAAAATCTTGTATAGTCAATGTATTCATTTCTCCTTTTTTCCGAACTACTGTTGTAGGATAGTAATTAGATGTTTTGCCTTCTAACTCCAGCTTTAAATAGCCTTGCGGAGCATCAACTGGTATCACATTGTGTTTTCCTTTTTGTATAACAATATTTTTTTTCTCAATAGGTGGTATGGTATGTACCACCAAATCATAATTACAATTAGGACTCAACACCAAGGTATCAGGGTTTCCGCGATGATTGATGGTATGCAGATAATTGTATTTTACTTGTTTAGTATTTGAATCGTAAAAGGTCATATTCACATCCGTTTCGGTAGGTTTTTTAGTAATGTCTAATAAATCTACTTGTACGGTTGTTTGAGAAATAGCCTCTGTTAATACAAGATTCAGCACATCTTTAAAATTAGCTTCATTACTGACATCATAAAACTTGCCCATGCAGCCAAATACATCCGCAAACTTCACATCAAGCCCAACGCCAATAACAAAGGGTCTTAAGAAGATTCCTTTTTTTTGCAGAGCCGCAGATACTTCGCATGGATTACCACCACACTCTTCGATACCATCTGTAATTAAAATAATAATATTGCGACAATTGCTGCAAGGCGTGAAATCAGCAGCAGATTCTCCTAAGGAATAAGCAATAGGTGTTGTGCCTAAAGGTTCTAATTTTTGAATGCGTTGTTTTATTTTTAAGGCATTGGAATTAGCGCTGGCAAAGGGAATTTCGAGCTTAGTGTCTTTGCAATTACGTTCGGGTTTAATAAAAGTGGTATGTCCGTAACAACGGAGAGCCAATTCTAAATTCGGAATAGTTTTCAGACTATCTAAAAACTCACCCATTATTTTTTTTGCTACTTCTATTTTGATATTACTATTCCACGGAGCATA
>JANYGR010000053.1 GCA_025359355.1 Bacteroidota bacterium
TATCTTTTCGATGCCTGTTTTTTCTGAAATTTCGTTTACTATATCCGCTTTAGTCATTTACAAAATATTTATAATCAGCGATTTAAAATTAAAAATCGGGGTGCAAAGATATTGTTTTTATTGTAATTCAAAAATTTAAAGACATTTTTTTGAGAAAATTAATGGATTTAACAAAAAAACAGATAATGAAGGGGGTTACTTTAATTGTTTTTGGCTTTTTGTTCTATCCAACTATAAATGATGGCTATATCGCACTCATTTAACTTACCTATAGGGGGCATTGGTTTAGAGGTTGACATGATTTGGGAATAAAGTAAACTATAATTCGGATTTATGGTGTCTATATAACCTGTTCCACTCTTCATTAAATTGACATATATGTTTGTTTCCAAATTAAGGTTACCCGCATGAGAAGAGGCTGTATGACAACCAGCAGAACTACAATTCTTTTGAAATATATGAACAACGTTACTATTAAATGAAATTGTAGAAGGTGTATTACAAGCAACCTTAACTGGCACTATTGCCGCATCACGTTTACACCCCAAAAATAATCCGACTATCCAGATTAGGATAGTCGAAATTATAGTTTTAAAATTCAATTTATTCATTAATAACATTTCAGTTTAAAGTTATTCATAATGAAACATTAATGGGATATTGTTTGCCATTTGATTTGATAAAGAACTCGTATTATCTGCTTTAGACATAATACTTAAATTATTATTGTTATTAAGTGTAATTCCGCTAAATAATTGACTATAATCAATTACGATGTGAATAAACTGAGTTTGACCTGAGCTAATTGTATAATTTTGATCAGGCATCGTGATACTTTTTAAATGTGCATCCGTTCCTATTCTATAAGAGAATGGTTGCATTTGAGCAAGTGTAGCATTGGCGGCATTTGTGGTATCTATATTTCCCTGAAGATTAACAAACACATATCCATTCCATGGCTGAACCGTATTACCAAACCACATGTTCGGTTTATAAAAAGTACTATCGCTTGGCTCAGGAAGTAAAGCATTAGTTGCAGGAGATAACCCTACATTAAAACGAATGGATTTGTAATTCCCCGCAGGAACACTCCCAAGCATGTATTGTTCGATTGGTTGCGTTTTCGCAATATTAAGTCCCGAAATATCAAAGGTAGTACCATCTGCTTTCACTAATTGGATATTAGATAAGTACAATTGCGCAATACTTACAGAAATTTTTCGCCCACCTGTTAAAACATACACGATACCGTAATCAGCCACTTCGTTAGTGTCTACATTTGTGTGAAGATGTAACATGGCTGTTCCATTTGCAGGAGCAGGCTCTGGTTCAGGTGTAGGCGAAGTAGTACTTTTTTTACAAGATACAGTTACTAGGGCGATTAACGTGAAAATTAGTACGAATTGTTTTTTGTGTGTTTTCATAATGTGTTTATTTTTTTAAAGTTTAATAATTGTTTCATTAAAATGACATTTGCCATCCAGCAAAAATCATGTGAGTTGTTTTCATTTGAATGCCGTTTACTTGTTGGTAAAACGGGATACCATATTCAATTAAAAGTTGGTTGCCTTTTAAACATCCTTTTGGAATTAAAAAATTCATTCCTGCAAAAACTCCCAATCGCTTACCCCCACTATTCTTTGTATCAGCCATTGGGTCGGTTGTTCTGTATGGAGATATTTCTTTATCAAAACCATACATTTTTGCAGATGCGTTTCCTTCAACGCGGATTGAATTACTTATCCAATTGTTCCATTTATAAGCAATCCAAACAGTGGCGTTAGCAGTGTTTCCATAACAATAGTTATAACGATTAACGCCAATATTAATAATTCCTGTAGCTTGAGCTCCCCAGGACGTTTGACTGGAGCTACCTGTATAAGTTAGCCCTGGTAACCAAGCATAAGTGCCAGACCCCAACTGCATTCCATACGACTTACGTTGATCTTTCCCACTATTTGTTGTAATATATAGAGATATACTACCTGTAGGGAGATTAATGCCATTGCTTACTAATACTTCATGATTTTTCTTTTGGGTTAATTTATATAAGGCATATAATTTAGTATCACTAAATCCTTTCGATTGATCATTCATAGTCATGGTTGTATTCATCGAAGACATATTCATACTTCCCATATTCATGTTGCCCATGCCATACATACTCATGGTCATATCCATGTCATTCACAACATAATTGGCCATCGCCATTACGGTGATTTTAGATGTTATGCCATACATGAGCATCAACATGTGCATCTGCATTTGCATGTTGTTGGGCGACATGATATAATTTTGCATTATAGCATCTGATTCAATTGGGGTAGTATTTTTAATATTCCCTTTCATAAACATGTTCATATATCTATAAGAGATCATCCATTGGCCCTTATTATGGGCATGATCTAGCATCACACCAATAGGAGCATGAAAATCGGGTCTGGAATTACAACTACAATCTTGATTACAGATACTATCTTGTGCTATTCCGTTACATATATTAATAAATAATATAAGTAACCATACATTTTTTAGTGAAACCATCTTTCTAAAAATTTGGTTTCTTAAGTTTTTCAATGGCCTTTGAATATTTTCGCACCAAACGAAATTCGTTTAATACTAATAATACAAAAACCAAGAAAATAAAGCTAATTATTTTCATTGCCTAAGAGTTATTTGTTTGTGAATATTAAATTGAACTAAATACTGGAATTAACCAGTAAAATCAATTAAACACAGGGCGGATGAAAAATAATAGATGGAAAACTTTCTAATAGAATATTAGAAAATGAAAATGTAAGCTCTTGCAAAATCGAATGTTGATAAACTTGATACGTTATGCTTCCAGAAAAAATTTCTGTTTTTTCTATTTTATCCTTAAGAGATGAAGGTAAATCAGATTGACGTTTATCTTCTTTTTTTAATTCTTTATCTAACACGCATTTTCCTGCGCAACAACTTTTAGGCTTGTTTCTGTTTTCGCACAACGTTTTAGCAATCTCTTTTTGATTATACGCAAATTTTAAATAAATAAAGGACTTTGCCCCACATTGCCATGATAAACTCATAAAGAGCAACATAGAACATAATATTTGAAATCGTGTTTTCAATTTTATAAAATCAATAATTTGTCAAATGTACTTCCTATATATAATAAAACCAAAATTCAAAATCAGAGACGTAATAGCTTTAAATTAGATTAATTTACTAATCCAGTTTCAATATCCTTACTAAAGGCGCGTTTATCAACTTGTTTCCCTAAGGTGTCAAAAAATAACCATAAGCTATCGCGTAAATCGTTTTTGAACCAGCCCTTATATTGAGGTTTTCCATTAGCATAATACACATTAGATGCGCCATGTTTTTTTCCCTTATCATAATAACATTCGCTCCACATATTTCCGTTTTCATAAAACGCCATCCACTGCCCGTGTCGTTGACCAAATCTATAAAAACCAGAAAATTTCACAATACCGTTTGGATACTTATCTACGTAATCACCTGTGTAATCACTATCTGGCGGTGCTATCAAGTATTTATTAGCTACTGCTGAAACCGTATTACTAGCCGCCGTTTTTAACGAATCTTGTTTGGCTGTTTCGGATGCCTGATCGCTTTTGCAATTTGTAAAAAAGCGTACTGTTAGCAACAGAAAAATAATGGTGGTAAATGTCAATTTTTGCATAATGAATATATTTTATTTTTTTCGTTCGATGGAATAATTAACTAACTGTATTAAGCTTTGTTTTGATGGACTTTCTTTCACTGTTTCCAAATAAGCTAATGCCTTCTCTTTGTATTGCTGCATTACCTTTTCAGCGTATTCGATCCCTCCTTTTTGATGAACAAAACTAACTACTTCGGCTACTTTTTTAGGATCGTCGTTATGGTTTTTAATACTATTTATGATCTTCCGTTTTTCTAACCAAGTACAATTATTGAGTGCATAAATTAAAGGCAACGTCATTTTCTTTTCTTTAATATCAATACCTGTAGGCTTCCCGATGGACGTATCATCACCGAAATCAAACAAGTCATCTTTTATTTGAAAAGCAATTCCTGTATTAATTCCGAAATCTAAAAACTGATCGATTACTTTTTTATCATCTGTTAAAGAAGCCACACCAGCTGCGCAACAAGCAGCAATAAGCGTTGCTGTTTTTTTACGAATAATTTCAAAATAAATTTCTTCAGAGATATCGAGTTTACGCGCTTTTTCAATTTGTAATAATTCTCCTTCGCTCATTTCGCGCACCGCATTACTTACTATTTTTAATAAATGAAAATCGCCATTATCAATAGACAGTAACAAACCACTTGATAATAAAAAATCGCCAATCAATACAGCAATTTTGTTTTTCCAAAGAGCGTTAACACTAAAAAAACCACGTCGTTCGTTACTATCATCCACCACATCATCATGCACTAAGGTTGCCGTGTGAAGCAATTCAATTAAGGATGCGGCTCGGTAAGTGCTTTCATTAATTTCGCCAACACATTGTGCACTTAAAAACACAAACATGGGGCGTATTTGTTTGCCCTTACGCTTAACAATATAGCCCGTAATTTTATTTAATAAAGGCACAGAACTTTTCATTGATTGTTTGAATTTAATTTCAAACTCATCCATGTGCGTTGTAATTGGCGCTTTTATTTGATCAACAATATCCACTTCTTAATAAAAAGTTGGGTAAATATAAGCTTTAATGAAGTGTTAAAAAACAAAATTTTACTTAAAAACTTGCACGGTCGATTTATTTTTATTGACCAACTGTCCGCAAGCCGCATCAATGTCCTTTCCGCGACTACGACGTACGTTTACGATAATGCCTCTGCTTTCTAAATGTGCTGTAAATGCATCTAAGCGCTCGGGAAGGGTTTGTTTAAATTCGCCATCATCAATAGGATTATACTCAATGATGTTCACTTTAGCAGTTGTTTTTTTACAGAAATCTGCTAACTCACGCGCATCTTGTATCCCGTCGTTAAAGTCTTTAAACACAATATATTCAAAGGTTACACGAGAACCCGTTTTTTCATAAAAGTAATTTAATGCTTCTTCTAAACTAGCTAAAGAATTCGATTCATTAATTGGCATGATATGATTTCGTTTCTCATCATTAGCGGCATGCAACGATACGGCTAAATTAAATTTCACATTATCATCACCCAACTTCATAATCATTTTTGCAATACCAGCAGTACTTACCGTAATACGCGAAGGACTCATACCCAAACCATCGGGAGACGTAATACGATCTACCGAACGAATGGTTTCTGCATAATTTAACAATGGCTCGCCCATGCCCATATACACTATGTTTGTGAGCGGTTGATTATATTTTGTTTCTGCTAATTTTTTTACTAAAGCTACTTGATCATAAATTTCATCGGCATTCAAATTGCGCAAGCGTTTTAATTTCCCAGTAGCACAAAATTTACAAGTTAAACTACAGCCTACTTGCGACGAAATACAGGCCGTCATGCGTGTTTTGGTAGGTATCAAAACGCTTTCTACTACATTTCCATCTGCTAATTTCATCGCACATTTTATGGTACGATCGCTACTCACTTGCATATCGCTAATAGAAACAGCATTGATAACAAAGGTTTTTTTTAACCAATCTCTTAGCGGTTTTGAAAGATTTGACATATCATCAAACTGATGTGCCGATTTTTGCCACAGCCATTCATAAATTTGCTTAGCGCGAAATTTAGGTTCACCTTTTTCTTTCAAAATATCGATGAGTTGTGCTTCTGTATAGCTTCGTATATCTTTTAAATCTGACATAGTTTGTGCTACAAAGGTAAGTTTTATTACCGAAAATTGGATTATATTTAAAGTCTTGTTTAATTATTAATTCTTCATGCGTTTTATATCAGCCACACAATTATTTTCGGGCAAGGATTTTTTAAATTCTAATGTTGTTATTGTCTTAAATACTGATAATTCTATCGAAGACCTTATTTCGTCCAATGACGTTGATGCCACTAAAATTGAGCATTTTGAAGGTATTATTTGCCCAGGATTTATTAATACACATTGTCATTTAGAATTAAGTCATTTAAAAAATACCATTCCACAACATACAGGCATTGTTGATTTTGGTATGGAAATTATTAAAAACAGAAATAACATTTCCGAAGAATTACAACTTGAAGACATGCAACAAGCCGATACTGAAATGTATCGCAATGGTATAGTAGCTGTTGGAGACATTAGTAATACTGGGCTTTCCATTCATCCTAAAAAAAAATCATCTATTTTTTATCACACTTTTGTGGAGTTAATTGGCTTAAATCCTGAAAGAGCTTCTTCTGTTTTTGATGCAGGCAGACAAACACTCACGCAGTTTATTATTAAAGATTTAGCGTGTTCCCTTGCTCCTCACGCTCCCTACTCCACTTCTACTTTATTAATTGAGTTAATCTCCCAAATGTGCTTACAAACTGGCAATCCAACGAGTATTCACAATCAAGAAAGCAAGGCTGAAAATGATTTTTTTAATTCAAAAACGGGCGATTATTTAAGATTATATGACATGTTAAAACTATCTTTAGATTTCTTTAATCCAACAAACAAAAGTAGCTTAGAGTCCGTGCTACCTTATTTTACTAACGAATTAAGAACACTGCTAGTTCATAATACGTTTAGCTCTCAACAAGATGTTGATTTTGCTAATAAACTTCATCCAAACCTATATTGGTGCTTATGCCCTAATGCCAATCTGTATATCGAAAACACGCTCCCTGATATAGAACGCTTAGTAAAATCAAATTGCACATTAACGCTTGGAACTGATAGTTTAGCTAGTAATACAAGTTTATCGATCTTAAATGAAATTAACACCATCATCAAGCACAAACCTTCTATTCCATTAAAAACATTGCTAAAAGCAGCTACATACAATGGCGCACAGTTTTTGGGTATAGATAATAAATTTGGATCTTTTGAAAAAGATAAAACACCTGGACTTAATTTATTGCAAAAAAAATCAACTCAGTATTCAGTTACTAAAATTGCTTAAAGGCATCTTTATTAAATATCTTTTTGTCGTTAAAATAACCTAAACTTAATTTCAATCCATTAATTTTTAATTACATTTGTTTTATGACTAAACTTATTTTCTCTGCCATTATATTATTGAGCTTTGTCTCAACTTATGCTCAAACAAAAGCTCCCGTTACTATAGCATTTTATAACTGCGAAAACTTTTTTGATACAAAGGATGATCCCAATAAAAAAGACGACGAGTTCTTGCCTGAATCTCCAATGAAATGGGATGAGACGCGCTATATGAATAAATTGCATAAAGTTGCTCAAGTTTTAGATTCTACAGTTGAAGGTCCAGGATTACCTGCTTTAGTAGGATTAGTGGAAATTGAAAATAAAGAAGTATTAGAAGATTTAGTTTCTAAATCTGAGTTCAAAGACAAATCTTATGGTGTTATTTGTACGGATAGTCCAGATGAACGCAGTATAGACGTTGGATTATTATATGATAAATCTATTTTTACACTAGTTGATTTTAAAGAATTAAATGCTACAAATCCAGCTATAGGAGATTATAAAACGCGTAACATTTTATTTGCCACTTTAAAAGCAACGAACGGCGATATGATTTATGTATTTGTTAATCATTGGCCGAGCCGCAGAGAAGGCGAAAAAGAAAGTGAGCCTCGTCGTGTATTTGCTGCAGAACAAGTACGAAACAAAATAAATGAATTACAAAAAAAAGATGCAAAAGCTAAAGTGATTGTAATGGGTGATTTTAATGATCATCCCGATAACAATAGTATTTTAAACATCCTAAAAGCAAGCGATAAACCAAAAGATAAAGGCGATTTATATAACGCTTATCAAACGTTAGATGCAGCTAAACAAGGCACACATTATTTTGACAAAGAATGGAGAGTATTAGATCAAATCATCGTTTCTCAAGGTTTTATTGGCGCTAAAAAAGGCTATAAGTTTGAACCTAAAAATGCTCATATCTTGAAAAAAGATTTTGTGTTATACAAGAATGCTAAAACAGGTGAAGTAAGTCCGAGTAGAACATACAGTGGTACAAAATACTACAATGGTTATAGCGACCATTTATCGGTTTATATCACCATCGAATAGTTCTTTTTATTAAAGCCTTTTAATTGTTGAAAACACCACTCTTCTGCATCTTCCATAGTAGTAAATACTTTTGAAGGATAAGTTGGTTTATTAAATTTTAAATAAAAATTTGCAACTAATTTGTGAGCTAATGACTTAGCGACATAAGCGTTACAAATTTTTGGAAATGAAAACTCATTCTCTTTAGAATAGACCCGCCCCTCATTCGTAAATATCACAGATCCATCTTCTACATAATAAATATAAGGATAACTCTTATCCTCAACTAAAGAATTATACATTTCAAATAATTCTTTAAATTCGGGAGGACCAATTTCCGTGTTTTTTTTAAACATAACTCTAACAATAGCATCGTCACACATAGATATATGCGCCACATCTGTTTCCACTTTTTTTATAACAATGTAGTTTGACATTTAAAAAAATAAGTATATTAGTAAAAACAAATATAACAATCTAATCGACAAAATGAAATATTCTGACATAAAAAAAGACCTATTCATCGAAAATCGTAAAAAATTCGCTAAGCACTTAAAACCAAATTCATTAGCATTATTTGTAAGTAATGATTTTTTGCCAACTAATGGAGATGGTTCTTTTGGCTTTGTGCAAAATTCCGATTTATTTTATTTAACGGGAGTTGACCAAGAGGATACTATTTTAATGATATTTCCTGATGTGAAAGATAGCAAAAATAAAGAAGTATTATTCATCAAAGAAACGTCTGAATTAATTGCTATATGGGAAGGTGCGAAGCTTACTAAAAAACAAGCTACTGAAGTTAGTGGTATTGAAAACGTATATTGGATTCATGAGTTTGAAAAAACGTTTAAAACATTTGCTTTTCAAGCAGAAAATTTTTATTTGAATAGTAATGAGCACACACGTCGTTATATAGATATGGAAACTGCTGAAATGCGTTTCAATCATAAATTAAGAACACAATTTCCATTACACACTATTCTGCGTTCTGCGCCTATTATGCATAGCATTCGTTCGGTTAAACATCCTATAGAAATTGAGCTCATGCAACAGGCTTGTAACATTACCGAAAAAGGATTTCGCCGCTTATTAAATTTTGTAAAACCAGGAGTTATGGAATATGAAATTGAAGCAGAATTGATTCATGAATTTGTTCGTAATAGAAGTCGTGGTTTTGCGTATGGCCCTATCATTGCGAGTGGAGGTTCAGCCTGTGTTTTACATTATGTAGAAAACAATAAACCTTGTAAAGACGGTGATGTTATTTTATTAGATGTAGCTGCCGAATATGCTAATTACGCAAGCGACATGACGCGTGCCATTCCTGTATCGGGTAAATTCACGCCGCGCCAACGCCAAGTATATGATGCCGTATTGCGTGTAATGAAAGGCGCAACCAATATGCTCAAAGCAGGTAATACGTTTGAGAAATACAACATAGCTGTTGGCGATTTAATGACTGAAGAATTATTACAATTAGGATTATTAAAAACAGAAGACGTTAAAAATCAAAATCCAGCGTGGCCAGCTTACAAAAAATATTTTATGCATGGCACATCACACTTTATTGGACTAGATGTGCACGATGTAGGCTTTTTTGCAGAACCTATGCAAGTTGGCAATGCCTTTACGGTAGAGCCAGGCATTTACATTCCTGAAGAAAATTTAGGTATACGTTTAGAAAACAACATCATTATAACAGCGACTGGAAATGACGATTTAATGAAAAATATCCCTTTAGAAGCTGAAGAAATTGAGGCATTGATGGGGAGGTAATTTTGTATTGTTTTTATAATAAATTTATACTATGGCAAATAATAAACATACAGTAAATAAAAAAATTACTCCAAACGAATCTTTATCAAAAGAAGATTTTATTCGTTTGATTACAGAAGCTGAAAACGGTTCTTTTAAACCTGTTGGCACTTTTGAAGAGTTTAAAAAAGATATTATTACTGTATGGCAAAAAAGACACTCGAAGTAATACAATCTGTTGCTAGTATCGCCGATATTTCTGACATTTACGATTATGGTTTAGACACTTTTGGCGAACAGACAAACAGCCATGGCAGTAGCATGAGAAAAAGCAATTGTATATTTTATATTTTGACTGCAACACTATTTTTTTTTAGTTGTCAAAATAACGATGCTGTTTTCTTAAAAGAACTAAAACAACAGAATGTGTTTTTGGAAGAGCA
>JANYGR010000054.1 GCA_025359355.1 Bacteroidota bacterium
GTTGTTTTTAAAATTATAAAATGAAAAAACTTTCAATCCCTTCGAACATAAAAAAACCGATTTTCTTTTTGCTTGGCGCCGTAATTACATATAACATCTTTACATAGCTTGATATCTTCAGCACTTGCACCCGTAATATGCTTAATAGCGGACTGATTAACATTAGCCCTTACGGTATCAAAATACATTTTTAAAACTCTGACAATGTTATATGTAATTACGGCGCCAAGCAAAAAGAAAATCGGTTTTTTTATGTTCGAAGGGATTGAAAGTTTTTTCATTTTATAATTTTAAAAACAACAAAATAACAGGATGCAAAAAACAACAAAACAGATGTTAAGCCGATTGATATATTTGCATTATTATTTTTTAAAAAAGCCAAAACCGCAGGCATTTTAAAAGTTGGTTGACCATAGGGAGAATTTGGTAAACTAGCCCAAATTTTATTTGCTTTGTTTATTGCAGCGGGAAAGTTTCCAGCAATAATTAAGTCATAAGCACCAACATTTTTAAGCAGTTGTATTGCTGCCAGATCTTGCGATAACGGAAGCATATTCGGCATTTTTAACTTATCGTAAGTACCTTTTAAAAATTGGTAAGCACCTGCAGCCGTTGATCGATATCGTCCAGATATGTTAAGGACATTTGGGTGCTTACTTAAGTCGTTGAAAGTTTTACCGGTAAACATTACTTTATAGGCATTTGGATATTTCGAGGTGCCTTCAGTATGTTGAATTAGTGCCAAAAACGCTCGCAAATTATGATTAGTAATAATAGCGCTAATCTGCATTATTTAAGTTTTGGTAAGTTTAGTTTACCAGTTCTTTTTAAGTAGACTAAAACGGATAATATACCCAAGACGAGTGCAATTATTACGAATTTTTTTTTGCCGTGTTTTTTAGTTGATGGGAGCATTATTATTATTTTTTTTGAAAATATTTAAAAAGAGAGTTACCATATCTGCCAATTTTGGAAGAACTAGCGCCATGGCTGATATAATAGTAATAATATTGGCAATATGGTTGCCCGTAGTTATAGCTATGGGTGCAGCACCAAAGCCAATATTATGACCAATTTCTTTAATTGTCTGAAGTGTGTCCAGTTGTGGCATCGGTTGTGTCGTTTGGGACTGTGTCGTTATTGTTTAAAAATGGGTTTATTTTATCGAGCGCAAAATTTGCAATTTCAATAATAATAGTTACGTAAGCAGCATATTTTAATATTAATTTAATAAAATTAAATACGCCTTGTATTCCGTTTAGTTTTTTCATAAATCAATAGATTTTTATTTTTTAAAAGTACCGCAATAACCACCATTTGGTGCGTTGGGGTTGATAGTCCAGCCATAGCCGTTTTCTATTTGAAAACTATGTTTTTGGACAGAGACCAAAACGGGAAAATGTGAGCTTGGTATTCCTTTACCTTCAATAGTACACATCCAAACTTGATAAGCTTTACCACTTTTTGGAGAAACAACTTCATGGGTACCTTTATAAGGTGCAGCAAAAACACTAATTAAGCCGCAGCGTTTAGAGTAATTCCATGCAGTGATACACGGGTTACCATTTTTTGATGTTTGAGTAAATTTTGCACCAGAGTGCTTTTTAGGCGCATTATTTCGATTATCATTGTGATGACCTTGCGAATATGCATAGTTACCACGGTGTAGACTTTGTTGCGAAGAGTAATTTGAGTTTGAATAGGACATTATTTATGTTTTTTTAATGCGAAAATTAAAACGATTAACAACAAGAGACCACCGCCAACGATCGGATAAAGACTTTTGAATTTTTCCAGCGTAGCACCGAGTTTAAAAGCATCTTTTGGCTTTTCGCCACTAGATGAAGTATTGCCTGCAGTTTCGTTAAAAGAGATTGCAGCAGCACCCAAACCCTTAATTAAACGCTCATCGGCTTGTTGAGGTGTTTCATTCGGTTGCAGTTTCAGCGCGCCATTACCAAATTCACCTTGCGACTCGTTGTGTACAGCAGAACGGAGCATATTGCCAACGAATGAACCGCCCTCTTTACGCTTTAACGAGATTTTGCCCAAATTGAGCTTTGAAAAGAGGCCCATTATTCATAATTTTTTGAACTTAAAAGATAGGCGAAACCGACAGCACTTAACGTAATAACGGCACGGTCTGCAGTAGGTATTGGAAAGAAACGCCATTTATTATAAGGAATTACTTTACCGTCAACAACATAAACTATTTCGTTTACGTCAGGAGCGATTAAAGACAGTTCTTTGCCATCTATTTCTTGAGTAAT
>JANYGR010000087.1 GCA_025359355.1 Bacteroidota bacterium
AATTTAAGGTTAATAAAACATATTATAAATACTTATTTTTAACAAATAAAATGCTATTTTGTAGAAAAGTAATTGATTGAACTCCCAGTGTAATTGTATATTTGCTATTAGAAAGAGATTGAACGGACTTTAGGAATTGAAGGGACGATAGAAATAACATTTAAAAAATAGAAATCAACGAACATCCGCGATATTTGCGAGGAAAAACAAAAAAGTATGACCTTAATAAAAAGTATTTCAGGAATTAGAGGAACCATAGGTGGTAAGCCAGGAGATGGATTGAGTCCATTAGATATTGTTAAATTTGCATCTGCTTATGGCACTTGGATTAAAAGTAATAATCCAACCAAAAAATCATCTATTGTTATCGGTAGAGACGCTCGCTTATCTGGCGAAATGGTTAATAACATTGTATGCGGCACATTAGTAGGATTAGGAATTGATGTAATTGATGTTGGCTTAAGTACGACTCCTACTGTGGAAATAGCAGTAACGACGCTTAATACAGACGGTGGTATTATTTTAACGGCTAGCCACAATCCTAAACAATGGAACGCGCTTAAATTATTAAATAATAAGGGAGAATTTATATCTGATAGTGAAGGAAAATATATTTTAGAATTAGCTGATCAAGAAGATTTTTTATATAGCGAAGTCAATGATTTAGGCACTTACACGCAACGTCACGATTTAATTCAATTGCATATTGATAAAGTATTACAATTGCCTTACGTGGATATTGAAGCTATTAAAAAAGCCAACTTCTCTGTAGCAGTTGATGCAGTTAATTCAAGTGGAGGTATTGTAATACCAATGCTTTTGGAAGCACTTGGTGTAAATACGATTCATAAAATTCATTGCGAACCAACAGGCCATTTCGCTCATAATCCAGAGCCATTGCCCGAACATTTAAAAGATTTATCGGCGGCGGTTATAAAAAATAAAGCAGATGTAGGTATTAGTGTAGATCCTGATGTTGACCGTTTGGCGCTTGTTTGCGAAGATGGAGAAATGTTTGGAGAAGAATATACGTTAGTTACTGTTGCTGATGCTGTTTTAAATTATCATCAAGGCGGAAACACGGTGTCTAATTTGTCATCTACCAGAGCCTTGCGTGATGTTACTGAAAAATTAGGCGGTTCTTATTCGGCTTCTGCAGTTGGAGAAGTTAATGTGGTAAATATGATGAAGGCTACTAATGCCATTATTGGCGGCGAAGGTAACGGTGGTGTTATTTTACCCGAAATACATTATGGTAGAGATGCTTTAGTTGGAGTAGCCATCTTTTTAACGCATCTAGCTAAGTATGGTAAAACAACTTCTATGTTGCGAAAATCATATCCGAACTACCACATCTCTAAAAATAAAATTGAATTAACACCCGAAATTAATGTAGATAAAGTATTAATTAGTGTAAAAGATAAATACGCGAAACAACCAGTAAATACTGTAGATGGCGTTAAAATTGAATTTGATAAAGAGTGGGTACATTTACGTAAGTCAAATACAGAGCCTATTATCAGAATATATAGCGAAAGTGAAAGCATGAATACTGCAGATGCTTTAGCTAAAAAAATTATTGAAGATATTAAGGAGATTATTAAACACTAAAACAATGTTTATAAAGAAGACATCGCTTTTTATTATTACATTATTAATCATGGTGTGTATTAGCTCTTGCCATCATCATAAAGATTGTAAAGGAAAGCGTAAACGTGCTAATACAAAGATGGGTGGTTGGTTGTAACTCAATTATTTTTATCAATAATCCTCGTAATATTTGCCATTATTATTATTAATTTAGGCCATTAAAAAAAACTAAATAATATTCTTATGTCAAAAGTTCACAATTTTAGTGCTGGTCCTGGTATTTTACCTTTAGATGTTTTAAAAGAAGCTTCGGAAGCTTGTATTAATTTCGATAATATGAATTTATCGTTATTAGAAATTTCTCATCGTAGTAAAAATTTTGAAGCTGTTATTGACGAATCACGATCTTTAGTAAAAGAATTATTTGAAGTAGGAAACGACTATGAAGTATTATTTTTAGGCGGTGGAGCAAGCACTCAATTTGCAATGGTATCATATAATTTATTAACGGATACTGGCTATGCAGCCTATGTAAATACGGGTGTATGGGCAAGTAAAGCAATTAAAGAATCAAAAATAATTGGTAATACAAAAGTAATTGCTTCTTCTGAAGATACAAATTTCAATTACATTCCTAAAGGATATGAAGTGCCAAAAGATGCTGATTTTTTACATATTACATCAAACAATACGATTTATGGTACTCAAATGAAAAGCTTTCCTAAAAGTGATGTGCCAGTTGTATGTGATATGAGTTCTGATATTTTTAGCAGAAAAATTAATGCAAAAGATTTTTCTTTGATTTATGCTGGTGCTCAAAAAAACATGGGACCTGCTGGAAGTACTATGGTTATGGTTAAGAAAGACATTCTCGGAAAAACAGGCCGTAAAATGTTATCCATGTTAGATTATCAAGTTCATATCAAAGGAGGGACAATGTATAATACTCCTCCTGTGTTTCCTATATACGTGTCGATGCTTACTTTACGTTGGTTAAAAAAACATGGAGGAATTAGTTGGATAGAAAAAATAAATCAACAAAAAGCTGATTTATTATATTCTGAAATCGACCGAAACTCTTTATTTGTAGGGACTACAGCTGTTGAAGATAGAAGTAATATGAATGCTTGTTTTTTATTAAAAGACACGTTGCACGAACCTGAGTTTGATAAATTATGGAAGAGCATGGGAATTGATGGTATTCGCGGCCACCGTGATGTTGGTGGTTATCGCGCATCGATGTACAATGCATTGCCAATAGAAAGCGTGCAAGTATTAGTAGATGCGATGAAAGCATTTGAAGCTAAGTTTGCATAATTTTTTTGTCAAGAAAGTAGAACAATAATAATGTATCATTAACGTTTATCAAAGGTGAAATCTTTAGTTTTTAGTTTATTATTATTAAGTAGTTTTATACTGAATGTTCAGGATAAAGCCCCTGCATTGCCACGTTTTTCAATACGTGCCAGCGCTGGCATTCCAAAATATGTTTCCAGTAGTTTATTACAACATGCGTTTTCAGGCGTTTTTACTGGAGATGCCACGCTTAATTATAAATTATTTTCTAATTTTTTTGTGGGTGTTGGTTATTCATTTACATATTTGCAAGCCCAAAAAGCATTACGAGACCAACGTATTAACACCTACACAGAAATTCAAAATGGT
>JANYGR010000128.1 GCA_025359355.1 Bacteroidota bacterium
ATTTATTTTCATTTATGGCCAAATGCCTATAAAAACAATGAAACAGCCTTAGCAAAACAAATGCTGGAAAATAAAGAAACAGAAATGTATTTTGCTAAACCCGAAGATTTAGGATACATTGATAGTTTGAATTTTTTAGTAAATGGTAAGCCAATTAAATGGGAATACGATGCCGAGCATATTGATATTTGTAAATTATATTTAAGTACTCCTCTCAAATCACTTGATACCATTACTATTTCTACACCTTTTCATGTAAAACTTCCTTCTGCTAAAATTTCGAGGTTAGGTCATATTGGTCAGGCCTATGCAATTACACAATGGTATCCTAAGCCTGCAGTGTTTGATAAAGAGGGATGGCATCAAATGCCTTATTTGAATCAAGGAGAATTTTATAGCGAATTTGGGTCCTTTGATGTCAACATTACTTTACCTAAAAATTATGTGTTGGCAGCAACTGGCGATAGAATTGATGAGCCAGAAGAAGAACAGTGGCTTTTATCTAAAGCAGCTGAAACAGCTAAAATGATTGCTGATTCTAATTATACTTCTGATAATTCTTTTCCCCCGTCTAGTAAAGAATATAAAACCATTCGTTTCAAACAATTTCGTGTACATGATTTTGCATGGTTTGCAGACAAACGTTTTCATGTGCTTAAAGGAGAAATTCATTTACCTAAAACAGGTAGTTTGATTGATTCGTGGGCTTTTTTTACCAATAGCGAACCAAAATTATGGGCTAAGTCTATAGAGTATATTAATGATGCAACGTCTTTTTATTCTTCATTAAATGGTGATTATCCTTACAATCATGTAACAGCAATTGATGGGACAATCAGTGCAGGTGGAGGTATGGAATATCCCAACATAACAATCATCGGAGAAAGCAGCAATGCCTTTACTTTAGAAACAACCATCATGCATGAAGTAGGGCATAATTGGTTTTATGGGATATTAGGAAATAACGAAAGAGATTATCCTTTTTTAGATGAAGGCTTAAATTCATTTTATGAAATGCGCTATATCCGAACAAAATATCCTGAACTGAAACTAACAAGTATTATAGGGAAAGACAGCACATTTAAATTTTTTGGGTTAAATAAATTTAAACATAAAGCAGAATATGAATTCGCGTATTTATTAGCCGCTCATAAAAACCTTGATCAGCCTATAGAAACAGAGGCTTCAAAATTTACAGAATTTAATTATGGAGCAATCGTCTATTGTAAATCGGCTTTAGTGTTTGATTATTTAATGAATTACTTGGGTAAAGATAAATTTGATGAAGCCATGCAATTTTATTACGAACAGTGGAAATTTAAACATCCTAATCCTACCGATATAATTAAAACATTATCCTATTACTTAAATACAGATTTACATTGGTTTGAAGAAGAGTTATTGAAGACAAATAAAAAGATTGATTATAAAATAGTAAATCATAAGGAACTAGAAGATCACAGCCATGCGATTTTGGTTAAAAATAAAAGTGATATTTTAAGTCCTGTTTCTGTATCTGGTTATAAAAATGGACAATTGGTTGGAACGGTTTGGTATAACGGATTTTATGGCAAACGGGTATTTGAGTTTCCTGCATCGACAGTAGATGAATTTAGAATTGATGGAGATAATTATATGCCGGATATTAACCGTAAAAATAATAGAATGCGTACCAAAGGTTTGTTCAAAAAAATGGAACGTTACCAATTAAATTTTGTAGGAAAAATAGATGACCAAAAATATAATCAGATAAATTATTTGCCAATAGTAGGTTACAATCAATACAATAAATTTATGTTAGGTTGTGCATTTTATAATTATAGCTTCTTGCAAAAAAAAGTGGAATTTACCTTGGCTCCTATGTATGCCTTTGGTAGCAAGACACCTGTGGGATTCACTGATGTAACGCTAAATTTTACCCAAAATAATAAGGTATTGCAACAAATTACATTAATGGCTAAAGCTAAATCATTTTCGCAAAATTATATTGATGCAAAACCATTTAATGATGCTTATGGCACGAATAACAAATCCTTTAATTTAAATTATTATAAAGTATCAGCAACACTTGATTTTGAATTGAAAAAACAAAACCCACGTAGCAGTATTACGCAACATATTGGTTATACCAATACTAATTTGTTTGTAGATAATGTATCGTATCATTTTGATTCGACGTCGTCAACGTTATCAAAAACAAATAGTCCGACCATTATTAATAATTTATATTATTCACTTCAAAACAATAGAATAATCAATCCTTTCATGGTAAATGTTAATTTTCAGCACAACGATTTATTTGGAAAACTAAGTGCCGAATTAAACTATGCTATTACATTTAAACATAAAAATAGTTTGGATATAAGATTATTTGCAGGAGCTTTTGTATATGGTAGCAACGTCAATAAAGGAGCATATCGTTTTCGTATGAGTGGTTTAAATGGTTATCAAGATTATTTGTTTGATTATAACTACGTGGGTAGAAATGAAAGTAACGGTATTGGTTTCGCGCAGTTTACAGAAACTGATGGAGCTTTTAAAGTTTGGACACCCTTGGGGCAAACCTCTAAATGGATAGTAGCCTTAAATATTAAATCTCCTAAAGTTGGTAAATTACCACTTAAATTATTTGTGGATTTAGGAACAAGCGAATATAGCGAGAGCCTCTTAAAAGACCGTATACTCTTTGATGCAGGGGTTAATATCTGTGTTTGGAAAAATATTTTTGATATTTATATTCCTATATTTTATAGCACGGAT
>JANYGR010000276.1 GCA_025359355.1 Bacteroidota bacterium
ATAACAAGCATATCTTACGCTATCAATAAATGGATTACGATTACCTTGTAAGGAATCAATAAAGTCATTACGAGATATTTCCCAAGCATCTGGTAAATCTTGGAAATGCCATTTTTTCAATAAGTTTTGATCTTGCCCGTAGGGAATTGTTCCAGAAATAGGATTTCTTAAACTCCAATTCATCGAAACACCACCTTTTAATTGCCCATTATAAGCAGTTGCCATATACATAATAGCACGTGCAAAATCTCCTTTATGTTGAGCTCTTGGTTCAAAAACATGGTTACCATTAATATCGTTACCAGCTTTACAAGCTAAATACGTTGTTGATGGTGTACCAACAACATCTCCTTCTGGATTATTACTACGAGGTGCATTGGCGTCATTTTGATTGGTTGGAAATAAATGATGTTGATCATTATATTCTGGTCTTTCAGGAACATCAGCAGGATTAGAAGGCATCCAGTTATGACAGTAGCTATGTTCTCTACTCATGTGGCCCCAAGCAAATGGCTCTGTATAAACATAATTTTCAGAACTATATACACAAGTAACCACTTTTTGTCCAGAAGTAGTATCACGTTTTGTAAATAATTTTATCATTGTTTCATCGTAATTACCATAGAATGTAGATGTATGAGGGTAAATAAGTGCAGATAAAGAAGTTAAGAAATTAGTATTATTTACATTTAACGACGTGTATTTAGTTGGAGATTGCATACTGCCTAATGCAGTAAAACTATTTAATAATGGAGATGTTTGATTGTAATTAATAAAATTACCCGAACCATTATAAGTAAATATCGCTATTTGATATTGCTTGCTAGCATATATATTGCTAACTCCAAAATTAGAAATACCACTTCCAAAATAAATTACCTTACTAGAACCAACAGCATCTCCTATTAAATATGAAACTCCATCAATTGGTAAATCTGAAATAGCTGTATTACTTTCTTTTTTTATAATTAAGTAACCATCTGGCGAACCTGTAGCTAAGCTAAAATTAGCTATAGCTCTATATGATTTAATTCCACTAAACGTAAGGTTTGTACCTTGCGTAGTAGGTGATGTTGCAAAAGAACCACCGATGCCTTTTAAATTAATAACATAAGTACCTTCATCGCTATCATTATTATTTATTGTTAGAATAGCAGAACGAGACCCTGCAGCTGAAGGATTGAAGCTTAAAGTTAATGGAATGTTTGCTGATGAGCCAACGGTTGTTGGTAAAGTAGCAGGTGCTACTAATGTAAAATCTGCCGCATCAGTTCCTGTTATAGAAATTGAAGAGACTGAAAGAGTGTTAATACTACCTAAATTTTCGATAGTGAAATTTACATTAGTTGGAGTACCAACAGCAGAATTAAATAAATTAGAATTTCCGCCTGTTAAAATAGTAGTAGCGCCTTGTTTAACATTTATTTCTTGGGCAGTTGTTATACCAGCAATAATATTAACGTCATCCATCGCTAAATTAAACCCTGAAACTTTATTTGTATGCTCCCATTTTAAATACTTGGAGGCACTATTAGGGTTTACAGTAAATGTTGTTAATGCATTAATAACGATTTGCGTATTTGTATAAGTTGCTAAGGTTGTCCATGTTGTTCCGTTTACTGATTCTAAAACAGAAACCCCTCCTTGCCAAGAAGTTATTCCAGTTCCTGCGTAACCTTTTAGTACAAAGGTTGTAACTCCCATGTTGCCATTTGTGAATACCTGAACATATTGTAAAGGTGTTACTAGTGCAAATTTAATAGCAGCAGTTCCTCCAACACCGCCAGTAGCATATACATTGGTACTAGCAATATTAGTTGTCCAAAAGGTAGGTAATCCTGTAGATGCAAAAGTATTAAAATCGCAACTGGCTGGAAGAGCTGTTTGTGCTTTGGCGCTCATTACTGTTAATCCACACAGTAAAGTAAATAGTTTGATTGTTTTCATAGTTTTAATTTTATTGATTTGTTTTAATTAAAAAAGGGTTTTGTTTAACACAAAACCCTTTCTGTTTTGTGTATGTATTATTTAGTTGACAATTAATTTTTTAGTTTCTTTTTTATTACCAGTAGCAATTTCAACTAAGTAAATTCCTTTTGCATATTCATTACCAGAAATAGAAATGGTATTTAATCCTAATGTTCCATTAACTAATTTAGAATCTACTTTTTTACCCATAAAATCATAAATTGAAATAGATACTTTATCAGTTGTATTTAAAGTGTAAGATACAATAAAATCTCCATTAGTAGGGTTTGGAAATACATTTAAGCCAATCATACTATTAGTATTTTCAAAGATGCCAGCAGATGAACATGTTCTTTCTGTCCAACGTTGAGTGAATTCTTGAAAATATTGATTTGCAATTGAAGCGTCATGAACAACAACGATATTTTCATCATTTTTAGTATCTCCAGCTGTACTCCAATTGTGTGATCCTGTTTCTACTAAAGGATCTGAGGCTAAATTAGATTGATCAATAATAACATATTTATGATGTAAAATCCATGAATGACAATCAACGGCTGCATTAGCCGCACCAACACCAAATTTAATATAATTAAATTGAGTGCTAAATCCAGTTGTATCATCTAACAATACTTGTGTAGCTAAACTATTAGTAGTAGTCTGAGAAGCAATTTTTTGAGCTAAATCAGTACGAGTAATTAACATGTTAGAAGTATACATATTTGTATTTGCAGTACTTATTGTAGCTAATAATTGAGAATTTGTATTATCAGAAGGGCTAAAATATTGTTCAACACGTTTTCCTCCAATAACATATTCGTGAGGTGTATTATTTGTTTTAAATTGACCAAACCTTGCGTTAGTAGCATTAGGATTTGAGGTTACTACAGTATCTCCCCACATTTCATCAAATTCAACTTTGTAACCGCGAGCAATACTTTGGTCTTGAAAAATAATCACATTGTTTGCATCTGTACTTAATTGAGAACTTGTCCAGTTTGTTGAACCTGTCCAAACATAAGAATTAGTAGGGCTATTTACATCAATTACCACAAATTTATTATGCATAATAGTGTAGTTAGCTCCTTGTGGACTATAAACATATTTACATCCGGCTGATATTGTACTCATACCTGATTGAGCTGTAGATCCATCACATACTATACGAACTTTTACACCTCTAGCGGCAGCAGCATTAACTGCCGAAGTAATA
Source organism: Bacteroidota bacterium (assembly GCA_025359355.1). Taxonomy (GTDB): domain Bacteria; phylum Bacteroidota; class Bacteroidia; order B-17B0; family Aurantibacillaceae; genus UBA4416. The sequence continues at coordinate 3,182 of JANYGR010000276.1, forward strand.
CTACTAGAATTATCCCAATTATAAATAGCAATTTCTAATTCACTTTTTGAGCGATTGATATACGCAATCAACGTATCGTCCACCAACCCATTCAAATAGATAGCATTTGTTCCAGTTGACACTGTATTATCAACCGTTCTGTTGAAATATGTTTTAATAATTCCTGTTGAATTTGATTTGGTACAATAAGCTCTAATTGATGAAGAAGCAGTGTCTGTTCCGTTGATAGAATATACTTTAGCATAATAAACGGTAGCGGGAGTTAATCCTGAAATAGAGCCTGTATGCGGAGTAGCTGGAGAAGCCGAGACTGTTGTACTCCCAGTTGCTAAGGTTTGATCTTTACTGTATTTAATATATGAGTTAGAACCATTAATATTAGTTGCCCAAGTTAAATCAAAACTGGATGTAGTAATATTTGAAACGGTTGGTTGAGCTGTAATATAAATCGAAGAATTATTAACGATATCGTTTCCATCTCTTAATAATAATTGATAACCTGTAGTGCAGCCAGAAGCTGGAGCTGAACAAAATTGAGATAAAATACCAAATACATTAACTGAAGTATTTGGAATTACCGTACCTACTAACGTTGTTGTGGTCGCAACCCTTACCTGAGCTGTTTGACTAGAAGCAGCAAAATTATAATTTGTATTTCCAGCAAAAGATCCTCCGCCTAAAGCAAAAATACCATTATTAATAGTTACTAATTGTCCTTCAAGAGCTTCTACCATACCATTTGGTGTAATAACAGCAGGAGTTGGTAAAGGCTTATTAGTTGCCAATACAGTAAATGTTACAGGAGTTATTTCGAATAAGTTATTGTAACTAGTTAAAGTTCCATTAGCAATAATTGAATCTCCTCTATGAACTGCAGACAAAGCTGTACCATAAATAGAAATACCTCCAGTGGGGTCTTGTACATAACGGATACTACCTAATTCTGCACCGTTAAGAACGATACCTCTAATAGTAACATTACTTCCAATAGTTGCAGCACGAGCAGCAGCAATAGTTTGAGCTTTTACTGCCACAGCGCAACCTAAAATTGCAATGGCGGTGATAATTGTTTTTTTCATTTTTTGTTTTTTTAAGTTAATGATTGTTTTAATTTGTTCATAGTTTTTAAAACATCATAGTTTTGTATTGTAATTTATTTAGAAGGTAATTTTAAATCCTATATTACCTCTGCGTCCTTGACCCATAAATACTAACGCATTAATTGCATTATATTTATCTGGTGTAAGTGTTGATGAGTATGACGCATCTGTTACATAAGTTGTATTTAATAAATTATTTATAGATGCATTAATGTTTACTGAAACCTTTTCTAATTTAATAGTATAACCTGCAAATAAATCCACTAAGCCATAGCCTGGCATTTGCCAAGTATCTTTTTTAAAACTTCGATAATCTGTTGGATCTGTTCCCTTCTCATTAAGACTATATTTTGTTGGATCAAATTGAGAATACATTTTATTAAAGAAGGTATATTGAGGTTTTATATAAAACCCTTTAAATGGTTCTAATCTCACAGAGCCTCCTATTTGTTGCTGAGGAGAATTGGCTATGTGTAAATTTTTGGCATCAAAATCGATGGTGTTTACTAAATTACCAGCATCTGAAAATACATAGGCAGTTCCCGTTGAAGTCCATCGCCAATCAGCCAACATACCAAAACCATTTAAACTAAGCCATTTAGTAGCTTGATATGAAAAATCTAATTCTATTCCTTTTAAATTAGCATCAACGCCTGGTACATTATAATAAAATATATTTCCATCGATGTCAGTAAATGTTGAAGCAAAATCTAATGGTTTGTTTTTCCATTGAGTTATATATCCATTTACATTAACTGCTATTTTAGAATATTTTAAACCATAACCTAATTCTAAAGCGGTTATAAATTGATTTTTTACATTTTTTAATTCAGTACCACTTCGGTCAAATACATTTGTATATCTAGGAGCTAAATTCATATAGCCAGTATTAATAAATATATTATGATTATCTGTTAGTTTATAATTTGCTCCACCTTTTATAGTATAGCCATAATAATATTTTACTTCACTAGTATTTGTTCTTGACTCTGAAGAAGAGTTACTATATGTTTTGTAATTTGGTCCAATTGTCGTTTGTTTATTATTAAGACTATTGAAAAAAGACACGCTTCCATCGCCATTATGAGTAATTACTAAACCATTAGATGAAGCTCCGACGTTATTGTTATTATCTACAAATAAAGTATCTCCATAACCTACAGCATTATGAATAATATTTGTTTTACTAAGTACAATATCTTTTCTTCCATAATAATTAATATTTTGCATCGAAGACTGATTACCAGTGAGTGTTAAAAATGTGGATAATTTATTTTTTTTGTATTCTAATTGAGTAAATAAACCTAACCAAGTAACTTTACTAGCGTAATATATATTGATAACATCGCCCACTTTTTTAATATATGACGTTGGATCTTTGGAAATTGGAGCAAGATTTTTATCCCTATTTACTGATTGTTGAACATAATCAGCTCCTAATAAATTATACGGTGTTTGATAATGTATACCATTATAATAACGTGCATCAAAACCACCTGTAAAATGAAAGGCTTTATTTATTTGCCATTTTAATGTAGATAAGGTTCCTATCCAATTATGATTATTAATTGAGGAATAAATATAAGTGCTTTTTACAGCGTGTAAAGTCGGATCTATACTTGGGGAAATATATACGCTATTTACGTTATAAACACTTTGTAGATTTAATTGTCCCGTACCTGCTTGATCTGTTCCGGGATTATTTGATAAAGAAGTTCCACCTCCTCTACCAAAAGAAGCATACAAAACATTTGAATAGGTTAGTTTATCATTAATAGTTAAAAAATAAGATAAATTTAATAAGGGCTTATGAAAATAATTTACTTTGGTGTTTACTACTTGACCATTTACATAACCCCAATCTGGATTAAATTGCAATCCTCGTTGACCAATTTTTGCAGTAGTGTATGGGTTTCCTGATTGATTTGCAATACTATAAATTGAATCAGTATTTACTCCTTGTTTTTGTGCAAATTCCTTATCATAATAAGACATATTAATAAGTGTAGATTTTTGAGCATGAGACTGTGGGGCTCCATTGGCGCCAAATACAATTAAATTTTTTGAATTTATTCTATATGTAAATTTCGCAAAATATGACCAAGCTGTTTGTGATGTTTGATTTACCCATCCATCTCCTTTTGTATAACTACCTGCCAACGTCACTCCGAATTTGTTTTTTATTATACCTGAGTTATAACCAATAGCAAATCGTTCGTAAGCATTATTAGCCCAGTCTTTTTTTACTACAAAAAAACGTTTTTCATCTATGGACGAAGTTATGATATTCATGGTTCCTCCAGCTGAAGGTAAAGCTAAACGAGATGCGCCCAAACCTCTTTGTACTTGCATCGTTTTTGTTACCTCAGATAAACCTGCCCAATTACTCCAAAAAACTGCACCACTTTCCATATCATTAACAGGAACTCCATCTACTAAAACCCCTACGTTATTTTGACTAAATCCTCTAATATTGACACGAGCATCACCAGCTCCTCCTCCTTGTTGAGTGGCATAAACACCAGGGGTAGAGTTTAATAACATTGGTATATCTCGCGCACCTAATTCTTCCTGAATTTGTTTTGCTGAAATATTTGAAATTGCAACAGGCGTTTCTCTAATTTTGGCTACATCAGCTACTATTTCTACTTCGTTAAGAACAATATCAGCTGATAGAGCTACATTTAATAATACAACATTATTATTTACAGTTACTTTTTTAATATGTTGTTTATATCCTAAA
>JANYGR010000278.1 GCA_025359355.1 Bacteroidota bacterium
ATAGCGGGTACCATAATAGGATTGACTATAATAGTTATAAGTTCCACCAACACCTACCGATAGTTTTTTATTTATTTTGCAACCAATTAATGGTTGTAAGCTAATATAGGTAACTGATCCGAAAGAGGCGCCCACATTGCCACCTACATATATGCGTTCTTTAAATGTTTCAAAATCTTTAGGAGCCTCATTGCGATTAACACTAGACGTTGTTGGTGTAGTAGGTACTCGCACCTCGTCTTGTGCTTGCCCGTTTATTAGGCAAAAACAAAGCATTAGCGTTAAAAAAACAAAATTGATTTTCATTATTTTACTTCTTCATAGTCAACATACTCACCATCGCCATCTTTGAAATGTGGTTTGTTTTTGGTTTCGAAAGTGTCAATTTTTACTTCGCCTTCCTTGCGGTAGTTGTATTGTTGTTGATTGTTGAATCCTTGTTGTTGTGTTTTTGGTTTAGATATGACCTTGAAGGCATCATAAATTTTCCAGATAATCCATAACACAATAATTGTCCAAATAATATCGCGCACGTTGTGGTTGTTTTAAGTTCTATACAAAATTAAGCTATTTAAGCGTACAGTCGTAGAAAACAAGGGTATTAATTTTTGTTAATTGTTGTTTATTTTCTTTTGCTTGACCAAAAGAAACAAAAGTCAAGGACAAACGCCAACTACAATTTTTTCTCACACAAACGCCTTTGCAATGCCACCGAAAAAATTGTAGTTCACACCGTTCGTCCACGTCTACCGCACCATTACTAATGTATCCAGTAGCTTATACAATTTAATTATACTAAAAAACAAAGAACTAAAAAACACACGTTTTAAATTAAACATCCAAACTTAATTGTTTGGGTAATAGTTGAAAAGTCATGCGGTGCAGAGGAGTTGTGCCATATAATCGAATGGCTTCGCGGTGTTTTTTTGTTGGATAAGCCATATTTTGTTCCCAACTATAGTGAGGGTATTGAATAGCCGCTTCTTTCATAAAATCATCTCGGTATGTTTTGGCCAAAATGCTAGCCGCCGCAATGCTTAAGAATTTAGCGTCACCTTTTATAATGCAGTGATGAGGAATTGTTTTATAAGGTGTGAACCTATTACCATCAATGAGCAATAATTCAGGTTTGAGTTTGAGTTGATCAATGGCTCGGTGCATGGCTAAAAAAGAAGCTTTTAAAATATTGATCTCATCTATTTCAATATTATCGACTACGCCAACAGCCCAGGCAAGAGCTTTTGCTTCTATTTCAGGACGAAGTTCGTAACGATCTTTATCACTTAATTTTTTGCTATCATCTAACCATTTATTTTTATAATTTTTTGGTAAGATAACGGAAGCTGCATATACAGGACCTGCCAAACAGCCACGCCCAGCTTCGTCGCAACCGGCTTCAATTAAGATTTTATTGTAATAGGATTTTAGCATGTTATACTTGTGTGTTTAGCCACAGAGTTCACAGAGAAATTGCAGTGGTTGTAAACCCACTTTTTTCTGCGTCTCTGCGGTTAAAGACAAAACATTATATTTTCCCCAAACAAGCTTTAATCGCATCAAAATCTGGTTGTTTACCAGCATCTTCTAATATTTCAGCATATTGTAAAATCCCATTTTTATCAACCACAAAAGCCGAACGCTTAGATACACCCATCATTCCGAAGGCAAACGTGTCGTATAGTGTATTATAATCTTTAGAAGTTGTTTTATTAAAATCAGATAATAAATCGAAGTTATAATTTTGTTCTTTTTTGAATTTATCCAAAACAAACAATGAATCAATGGAAATACCTACAACTACTGCATTTAGAGAGGTATAAACATTATAATTATCTCTAACGCTACATAATTCGGCCGTGCATACGCCCGTAAATGCTAATGGAAAAAATAAAATCACGACGTTTTTGCCTTTGTAATCCGATAAAGACACTTCTTTTTTTTCGGTATTAAATAATTTGAATTCTGGAGCTGCTTGTCCTACTTGTATAGCCATGTTTTTTTGGTTTTTGTTATTAATTTATGATTAAACAATTGATATTTTAAACTGTTTAAACAAAGTAAATGATAATTTTGCATAAAAAATTTATAAACTTAAAAAATAATATATTATGGCATTAGTAGGAAAAAAAGCGCCTTCGTTTAAGGCTTCAGCAGTAATCAACGGAGAAGAAATTGTTGAAGATTTTTCGTTAGATCAATACCTTGGAAAAAAATATGTGGTGTTTTTCTTTTACCCAAAAGATTTCACATTTGTTTGCCCAACGGAATTACACGCGTTTCAAGAGAAATTAGCGGAATTCGAAAGCCGTGGTTGCGCTGTAGTTGGTTGTAGTACTGATACAGAGCAAAGCCACTGGGGTTGGTTGCAATTAGATAAAAAACAAGGTGGTATTAAAGGTGTTACATACCCAATTGTAGCAGATACAACGAAGGTTATTTCATTAAACTTTGACACGTTATTTGGTGATTATGATGTAAATGATAATGGTGATATTATTGCTACAGGTCCAATGATCGCTTTCCGTGGGTTATTTTTAATTGACAAAGGTGGTATTGTTCGTCACCAATTAATTAACGATTTACCATTAGGGCGCAATGTTGACGAGGCTTTACGTATGGTAGATGCATTACAGTATTTTGAAACAAAAGGCGAGGTTTGTCCTGCAAACTGGAGTAAAGGAAAAGATGGTTTAAAGGATACTCATGCTGGTGTTGCTGATTATTTAGCGAAACACTAGGTTTTACCATAAGCACTAGTTATAATTTTAAAGTCCCAAAAAGTAAATCTTTTTGGGACTTTTTGTTTTATAAAAAAGTCGTTAAATAATTTTCATTCTCATTCCCAAATTCACTATCAATAGTGTATCTTTACCA
>JANYGR010000147.1 GCA_025359355.1 Bacteroidota bacterium
TACTAGCGCTCCTGCATCAGGTAACGCCATCAAAACGGAATTAACTCAGCGATATAATTCAGGTGCTGAAGTAAAAGTGACTACAAAAACAACAACTGGAGTTAAGTTTAGTTATATTTTGCCAACAAATTTAGGGGCACGCAAATCAGTTCGTTTACCTGATATTGTTCAAGCTCGCTTAGCGGTTGGAGTAACAGGTAAAGTGTTTGTTGTAAAAAATCCTTTGAATTTTGGTATTACTCCTGACTGGGTGCAGGTAGCGAGTGGTTTATCAAAAGATGAATCGAATGCGCCTTCAGGATTTAACGGCACAGTTCATACAATGGCTTGGTCTAGCGATGGAAATCATTTATATGTAGGGACAGATGGTGGTTCGTTATTCAGAATTTCTCACTTACATGGATTAATTGATTCTGTTGGTAATGCTTCTAGTTTACCAGCAGTTGACGCCAATTTTAATGGTATTAATACAACTGCTAATGCTGCTAATCCTAATACAAAAATTCGTTGTACACGAATTGGCGTTTTTGGCGCGGTGGTTACTTCTATTTCTGTTAATCCAAATGATACTACTTCAATAGTGGTTACTTGTGGTACTTATTCTAATCCTAAAGTATATTATGCTACAAATCCAACAACACATACAGTTACTTCGAGTTTAGGTGGCTTCACGCCTAAAATGGGAGTGGGTGCAACTGGTTTAATTAGCACTGCGCCAATTTATTCTTCGTTAATAGAGTATAAAGATCCTAAGCGTGTTATTGTAGGAACTGAATACGGTGTTTACGGTACTTCTGATATTACTGCTCCTACTCCAGTTTGGGTAAAAGAAAACAATAACAAATTACCGAATGTGCCAGTATTTATGTTACGTCAACAAACAAATAGCAGTACATCTTGTTATAACTCAGGAATGATTTATGCTGGTACCCACGGACGTGGTATTTGGACTTGCGATAATTATTATAATCAAAGTGTAGTAGGTATCGAAGAGATCGCAGCTAAAGATAAAACGATTGTAAGTGCGATTAAATTATATCCAAATCCTGCTAAAGATTTTGTGAATGTTACCTTTAACATAGAAAAATCTGAGTCGTTAACATTTAATGTTTATGACTTAAAAGGTGGTTTAGTAATTAGCAAAAACTTAGGTAAATTACCTGAAGGAGAGCAATTAATGCAAATTGGTACTGAAGATTTAATTTCAGGAACTTATATTGTTAGTTTAAATTCTAGCTCTGCTATTGTTGGAACAAACCGTTTAGTTGTAATTAAATAGACGAACCTAATAAAATTTAAAAACCCTTAAAAGACACGTCTTTTAAGGGTTTTTTTATGGAGTTATTTTTTTGCTCTACAAATGTTTTATCATTAAATAATGCTGGATGATATCCCATAATTTAAACGATGTTTCTTTTACTGAATAGCCTTGGCTTTTATAAAATTCTAGCGCATTTTCTCTCGCCTGTAATTCAATTGTGTTTAGTTGTAGATCTTTTGCTTTGTCTTCAAGTTTAGCCAGAATTAATTTACCTAAGCCTTTTCCCTGAAAGGCAGGATTGACAGCCATATAACGTATTTGACCTATGTCATTACCATTGTTTTGTAAACGCCCACAAGCTATAATTTCACCATTTTTTTCGATGTATGCATTTACAGTAATCTCTTCTAAATCATCTGTTGCTGATTGGCGCGTTTGATTCCAGGGTTTACGTAATACTTCATATCGCAAATCAATAATTTGTTCAACAATTGAAGGCGTAGGATTCGTTTTTACAAAATACATCATAAACAAAGGTACATATTAAAGCAAAAAGCCCATTCAATTTTTTGAATGGGCTTTTGTTCGTATGCTATAACAATTAAGTTCTTGTAGCTTGTACTGAAGTAATTTCAGGAACCGCACGTTTAATGGTTTCTTCAATTCCAGCCTTCATAGTCATGTGACTCATACTACACGTGCTACAAGCGCCTTTTAATTCAAGCATGACTGTATTTCCTCCAACTACTTCTAATAGTTCTACATCGCCACCATCAGCTTCTAAATAAGGACGAATTGACTTTAATGCTTCTTCTACTCTATTGAATAAAAGAGTGTCAATTGACGATGTTGGAATATTTGTATTCATATTTAAATTAATTGATCACCAAATTATTTACCTAATTTCTTTTTTAAATTTGAGTCAATAGCATCTAAAAATTCTTCAGTATATAAATAATGTTCGCCATGATTTACTTTATTGCCATGAGTACAAACTGCTAAATCTTTAGTCATTTTACCAGATTCAACTGTCTCTACACAAACTTGCTCTAAAGCCTGGCAGAAATTAATTAATTCCTGATTATTATCTAATTTACCACGGAACTCTAAACCACGAGTCCAAGCAAAGATAGATGCAATTGGATTTGTAGAAGTTGGTTTTCCTGCTTGATGATCACGGAAGTGACGAGTTACAGTGCCATGCGCCGCTTCTGCTTCCATAATCGTTCCATCTGGAGTAATTAATACAGAGGTCATTAAACCTAATGATCCAAAGCCTTGAGCTACGGAATCAGATTGAACATCGCCATCATAATTTTTACAAGCCCACACAAAGTTTCCATTCCATTTTAATGCTGATGCTACCATATCATCAATTAAACGATGTTCGTAAACAATACCCGCTGCTTCGTATTTAGCTTTATAATCTGCTTGGTAAATTTCTTCAAAAATATCTTTAAAGCGACCATCGTATTTTTTTAAGATGGTATTTTTAGTTGATAAATATAAAGGCCATTTTTTGTTTAATGCTACATTGAAGCAAGAATGCGCAAATCCACGAATAGATTCTTCCACATTGTACATGCCCATTGCAACACCGGGCCCATTGAATTTAAAAATTTCGTGCTCAATTACTTTTCCATCTTCGCCCTCAAATTTCATGGTTAATTTTCCTTTGCCAGGCACTACGAAATCTGTTGCTTTGTATTGATCTCCAAATGCGTGACGACCAACAATAATAGGAGCTGTCCAGTTAGTTACTAAACGAGGAACGTTTTTACAAACGATAGGCTCACGAAATACAGTGCCATCAAGGATATTACGGATAGTGCCATTTGGCGACTTCCACATTTGTTTTAAATTAAATTCTTTTACACGAGCTTCATCAGGAGTGATGGTAGCACATTTGATGCCTACACCATATTTTTTGATAGCTTCTGCTGCATCAATTGTTACTTGATCGTTTGTTTCATCACGGTACTCCATTCCTAAATCGTAGTATTTAATATCTACATCTAAATAGGGTACAATTAATTTATCTTTAATGAATTTCCAAATGATGCGAGTCATTTCATCACCATCTAATTCTACTACGGGGTTTGCTACTTTAATTTTGCTCATAATACTAGGTTTGTAAAGGTTTAAAAAAGTTAGCCAAATTTATGCATATTAAGTTATTGCACAAGTATTTGTTTCGAAATATTTACAGTACATTTAATATAAATTAATCCCTATTCTTATGAAGTATTTAGCCATATTATGTGCGTTGTTTATTGGAGGAAACCTGTTTTCGCAAGACCAATTATTTAAAAAAGATAACACAAAATTAGAGGTGAAGATTTTGGAAATTAATCCAACGGAAATAAAATATAAATTATTTAATTATGAGGATGGACCAACTATTACTGTTTTGAAAAGCGAAGTAGCTTTAATTATCTATAAAAACGGGTTACATGAAGTAATGACAACATCGGCTGAAACACCTGTAGTTAAAGAACAAGAGCTAGTTAAAAACGTAAAATTAGAGAAATGGGAGTTACAAAGAAGGCGAGAAGCTGACCGTATTGCTGAGCAAAAAGCGGAAGATAGTTTAGCAAATGCAGGTGCAAAAAATGTATTGCAAACAAAAAATACAATTGGGTTTAATATGTTAGAGCCAATGAATGGCTGTGTAGGAATTACGTTTTTAAGAGAATTTGCAAACCATTATTTGAATGCGTATGTCCCAATAAACATAGGTATTACAACGCCTTTTGCAAATCAACAAACAGTGAGTACATTTTTTCAAAACAGGTATGATTATATGAGTAATTACAAATTTACGCGTAAAACAATAGAAGTAGGCTTAGGGATCAATTTTCAAACGAGTAGTACAAAACAGGCAACGTATTTTGTTGGACCTTTAGTTGAGTTAGCGCAATATACAGGAACGTTTGATGCGTATTATTACAATAATTATAATGGACAAGCATCTCAAATAAATCATGGATTTGTAATGAACCGATGGAGTTATATGATTAATAACGGGGCGATCTTTAGGCCAACTAAAAATTTTACAATCATCTTAAGTGGAGCTATAGGATTTAGAAAAGATAGTTATGTTGTGAACGATCCCGCTAGTTTTACTACAAATAATAATTATTATTCTCAAAACACCTTCCCCTTGAATGCCCTTAAATTAGGCCTTTGTCTGGGCTATAGGTTTTAATTATTTTGATTGAAAAAGCAAGATTATGAAAATTATTATCCTATTGTTTTCGGTATTATTGTTAGCGCAAGGGTTTTCGCAGGATCAATTATTTAAAACAGATAGTACTAAATTAGAGGTTAAAATTTTAGAGATTAATCCAACTGAAATAAAGTATAAATTATTTAATTATGAAGATAGTCCAAAGATTACCGTTTTAAAAAGTGAAGTAGCAGTTATTATTTTTAAAAATGGAGTTCGTGAAGTTATATCACCATTTATAAAGCAAACAGAGGCAGTAAAAGGCGCTAGTGTAAATGCACCTAATAATGATACCCTTTGGAAAAAGCGAGAAGAAGCACAATTAAAATATCAAGAAAATAAAAAGGCAGAACTAGAAATGGTTTTATCTACTAAAAACTTAATTGGCTTAAATTTATTTGAGCTATTGAATTGCTGTGTTGGCATTACTTATATGCGTGAATTAGCTCATCATCATTTGAATATTTGTGTTCCAATAAATATTGGATTTACGGCTCCAACTGTTAATAATTTAATGGTTCCAACCGTTATACATAATAAGTATTCTGATATACAAGATTATACTTATTCGAACAAAACAATAGAAGTAGGTTTAGGAATTAATTTTCAAACATCAAGTAGTACATCTACTACGTATTTTGTTGGCCCCTTGGTTAATTTTGGGCAATATGTAGGCTCATTTTCAGGATCTCGCTATGGATCTTATGGACTTGCCGTAAACCGGTATGACTTTACAATGAATCGTTGGAGTATTATGATAAATAATGGGTTTTTATTTAGGCCTTCAAAAAACTTTAATATTATGGTCAATGTTGCTGTTGGCGAAAGAATAGATACCTATTTACAAAACGATCCAATTCACTACAATAATAGTAAGGATTATACAATACCATTTGCCCTTAAATTTGGTATTTGTATGGGATATAAATTTTAAGAAAAGAGAAAGCGTTACAAATCATTTGCGTTAGCAATTAATTCTGCTACGTCTAACACTTGTGTTTTGTCTTCTTTATTAAAATGCTTTACGCCATCTGTCATCATGGTGTTGCAAAACGGACAACCAACCGCAATAATATCAGGATTGTGAGATAAGGCTTCTTCAGCGCGCTCAACATTTACTTCCTTAGTTCCTTTTTCGGCTTCCTTAAACATTTGTGCGCCACCAGCACCACAGCATAAACCATTGGCTTTGCTACGTTTCATTTCAGCTAATTCTACATCTAATTTTTGAATCACATCACGAGGAGCTTCATACACATTATTTGCTCTGCCTAAATAACAAGGGTCGTGAAAAACAATTTTTTTCCCTTTGTATGCACCGCCTTCTACTTTTAATTTACCTTCGTTAATAAGTTGCTGCACTAATTCCGTATGATGAATAACTTCATATTTACCACCTAATTCGGGGTATTCATTTTTAATGGTATTAAAACAATGAGGACAACCAGTTACAATTTTTTTAACATCATAACCATTTAAAACGCTGATGTTTTGCATTGCTTGCATTTGAAACAAAAACTCGTTACCAGCACGTTTTGCAGGATCTCCCGTGCACGACTCTTCTACGCCAAGCACGGCGAAGTTAGCTCCAACGTGGTTTAATATACGCACAATGGCTTTCGTGATTTTTTTTGCTCTATCATCAAAACTACCCGAACAACCTACCCAAAATAAAATATCGGGTGTTTCGCCATTGGCAATTTTTTCTTGCATTGTAGGAACTTTGATTGGTGACATATTGAATAAGGGATTGTTGATTGTTGAATATAATTGAAATTAAATATTTATTTTTTTATAGATGCTTCTTTAAGTTTTTGTATCGCTGTTTTTCTGGAAATAATAAAAATGCTAGTTAATTCATGAGCCTCTTTTATTCTAAAAGTCGCCAATCTCTTATTCATTTATCCAATTAGCTCTGTCAGCAGGACTAAATTGCCATGGAGCACCATTGTTTTCAAGGTTTGTAAACATGCCGTTTAGTTCAGTAGGTGCGGAACTTTGCTCTAACACTAATTGTTGACGCATACCAACAATGATTGATAATGGATCAATATTAACAGGGCATTCTTGCACGCAGGCATTACAGGTGTTGCAAGCCCATATCTCTTCGTTCTTTATATAGTCTCCTAATAAGGATTTGCCATCATCTACAAAAGCACCTTTGTTAGCATCTATGTTTTTTCCAACTTCCACTAATCTGTCGCGGGTATCCATCATAATTTTACGTGGAGACAAAGCCTTGCCAGTTATATTTTGAGGACAGGCAGAGGTGCATCTTCCGCACTCTGTGCACGAATAAGCGTCTAATAATTGCTTCCATGTTAAATCGGTTACATCTTTTACACCAAATTTAATAACGGCATTAGGATCTAATACAGGTTGATATGCAGGATCGAAATTGGGTTTTACAACATCCGTTACTTCAAATAAATTAGTGAATTGTCCTTTTGCTTTTAAATTAGAAAAGTAGGTATTAGGGAAAGCTAATAAAATATGTAAGTGTTTAGAGTATGGTAAATAATTTAAAAAACCTAGTACCATAATAATATGACCCCACCAGCCAATGCGCTCTAT
>JANYGR010000202.1 GCA_025359355.1 Bacteroidota bacterium
TTCTAATCCTTCGAGAACTTGAATGTTATCGGCACCATAATTTGTTTTGTCAATACCTGCTGTTTCTTCCATATATTCAGTTTGCTTAATTTTGTATAATTAATCCTTAAATATACCGATTTTATTGGTGTTTATGGCAAAATTGTTTTTTGATTTTACTAACAATTGTTAATAAAAAAAGGCAGATAAAAACACTAAAATTTGACAAAAAATTAAAGAGTTTATTATTTATTTTTTTGGTTTAATTTAATTTATATACTTCTTATTATTATGGGGATTATTTAACGGATCATTTTAGTTCAACAACGATTTAACGGCGTTAATTTTATTGATTAGTAATTCCGACTCCATAAAATTTAATGTTTGTTGTCCGTCAGACAATGCTTCTTCTGGTTTTTCGTGCACCTCGTATATCACGCCATCTGCGCCAGCAAATAGAGATGCCAATGCAATTTTCGGAACATATTCTCTAATGCCAATGCCGTGAGATGGATCGGCAATTACTGGTAAATGAGATTTATCCTTTAATACCTGAATAGCATTAATGTCAAAAGTATTTCTGTAAATATTTTCAAAGGTACGGATGCCTCTTTCGCAAAGCATCAAACGTTCATTTCCTTTACTAAAAATATATTCTGCCGAATGTAATAATTCTTCGATGGTGCCACTCACGCCTCGCTTAATTAACACGGGTTTATCTACTTCGCCAAGAGCATCTAATAAGTTATAATTTTGAGAGTTACGAGCTCCTACTTGAAATACATCTACATAATCAATCATTTCATGTATTTGAGACACTTGCATAACTTCTGTTACAATTTTAATATTATTAGGCTTGCATTGTTCATATAGCATTTTTAGGCCATCTATGCCTAAGCCTCTAAATGCATAAGGAGAGCTTCTTGGTTTGAAAACGCCACCACGCATAATGGAAATATTATTTTTTATTAAGTGCCCAACTATTTTAGCAACTTGCTCTTCGCTTTCAATAGAGCAGGGTCCAGCCATTATAGTTGGCGTTCCATCTCCAATATAAATATTATTTCCTAAATCTATTTTAGTATAATCTGTTTTCCATTTGCGACTTACTAATTTGTAACTATCCGAAACGCGATGTATGTCTTTAATACCTTTTAAATGGCCAATACTTCGAATATCTATTTCGTTTTTGCCAATACAAATTAGATAATTTTCAAACTGAGTATTAACTGAAGTTACCGAATACTTTTGCTTTTCTAAAGTATGGTGTATCACGCTCAAGTTTTCTGTGCTGATGTTTTTGTGTAATTGAATAATCATGTGATTAGTTTTTTATATTAAAAATAAATTGAGGAATGTCTTTTTTGAAATTTGATGAGCTAGCTAATAATTGAATAAATGATGAGCCAATAATTGCGCCATTCACCAATTGACAAGCTTGTTTAAATTCGGCGTTGCCTTTAATGCCAAAGCCTATGAGCAATGGATTTTTTAAATGTAACTGTTTAATCGATTCAACTTTTTGAATTAGATGTTTTGGAAATTCTTTTCCAGAACCAGTGGTGGAATTTGAAGATACTAAATACATAAAACCATTGCTATGTTTATCTATTAGTTTAATTCGTTCTGTAGAAGTATCAGGGCTAATTAAAAAAACAACATGGATATTAAATTTTTCGGCTAATGGTTTATGAATTGTATTAAATTCTTCCAAAGGTAAGTCGGGTAATATTAAACCGTCGATGCCAACTTTGTGACATTTTTCGTAAAATTGTTCTATTCCAAATTGTAATACCGTATTGATGTATCCCATTAATAACACAGGCATTTGCGTGATGCTTCTTAAGGATTGTAGCTGCTCAAACGTGTTTTTTAATGTCACGCCATTTTCGAGGGCTATCTGACTGCTTTGTTGTATAATCGGCCCATCAGCCAAGGGATCAGAATAAGGAATGCCTATTTCAATCATATCAACTCCCGACGTATCTAATTGTTTGATAATTTCTAAAGTGTCGGTTTGCTTAGGGTAACCAGCCGTTAAGAAAATAGAGAGTATATTTTCTTTTTTTGTTTTGAATAATTCGTCAATTCTATTTTTCATCAGTCGGTTTATTTAAGTAGTTTATATACGTTGTTAAATCTTTGTCGCCTCTGCCTGATAGGTTTAAAACAACGGTGTCTGTTGGTTTAAATTTAATTTTAGATAAAGCAGCTAAAGCATGCGCACTTTCTAATGCAGGAATAATACCTTCTTTTTGTGTTAGATTAATAACGGCATCCATTGCTTCATCATCAGTTACGTTTAAATAGTTGGCGCGTTTTGTTTCAAATAAATAAGCATGTACTGGTCCAACACCAGGGTAATCTAAACCCGCAGAAATACTATACGGTTCGGTAATTTGTCCATCATCAGTTTGCATCAAATAGGTTTTACTTCCATGTATAATTCCAGGAGAACCAACAGTAAGTGTAGCTGCTGTATGTCCAGAA
>JANYGR010000227.1 GCA_025359355.1 Bacteroidota bacterium
GGGTTCTCAAAATTGATGTTTGGCGCAATAAAGCCATTTTGCATCATTTGAACCGAATATACAATTTCGCTTGCGCCCGACATCCAGCATTCGTGCCCTGTCATAGATTTGGTAGAACTCACTGGTGTATGATCTTCTCCAAACAACGTATGAATAGCCTGTGCCTCTACTCTATCACCACCTTGTGTTGATGTGGCGTGTGCATTAATATAATCTATCTCTTTGGTTTGGAGCCCAGAGTCTTTTAATGCCATAGCTAACGAACGTACCTGCCCATCAACACTGGAATTACTGATATGTTCGCCATTACTCGAAAAGCCATAACCAACTACTTCTGCTAAAATAGTAGCACCTCGTTTTTGTGCCGATTCTAAACTTTCTAAAACAACAGTTGCTGCTCCTCCGCTTGGTACTAAGCCATCACGATTTTTATCAAAAGGGCGAGATGCTTTTGTTGGTTCATTTTCTCTAATAGAAAAAGCACCTAAGCCATCAAAGCTCCCAAATGTATTTGGATTTACTTCTTGTGCTCCGCCACAAATAACCTGATGTTGCAAGCCGGTACGAATTAACAAATAGCCCATACCTATAGAATGCGATCCGCTAGCGCAAGCAGCAGATAAGGTAAAATTAATTCCTTTCAATTTATAAATAGTAGACAAGTTCATGGTTACCGTGGAATTCATCGATTGAAAGGTAGCTCCTGAACCAATAAGTGTAGTATCTTTTTTAGCACGCGTGATATCAATGGCTTCCATTGTTGCTTGAGCTACACTGTCGTTACCATAAATAATTCCTACCTCTTGTTTTTCTAACCAGTCAATTTCCATCTTTGCCATTCGTAAAGCCTCTGAAGTAGCCATATAAGCAAACTCAGCTGGCTGTCCTAAACTGATGCGCTGCCTTCTATCTAATAATCCTTTTAATTCGGGACGCCTTAAAATGCCTGTTAATGCGGAACGGTAGCCCATATCTTTTCTTTCTTGATCGAAACCAATACCCGATTTTCCTGCAAACAAAGCGTCTTTTACTTCATCTACATTTTTACCTAAACAGCTCCAAGCGCCTATTCCTGTTATAACTACTCTGTTCATTTTTCAATTATTGATTTATTGAATTGTTGATTTATTGAGTTGGAAAAGCATGAAAAAAATCACCAACTCATTAAATCACAATTTCATTAACTGTACAATCCTCCGTTTACTGAAATGACTTGCCCTGTCACATAACTCGAATCCTTTCCAACTAAAAATGCAACCACGCCCGCTACTTCTTCTGGCTCACCAAAACGATTCATCGGAACCATAGCTTTGTAATCAGCTTCATTAATATCTTGTGTCATATCTGTTTTAATAAAACCAGGAGCTACTGCATTTACGGTAATACCACGTTTACCGACCTCTTGAGCCAATGCTTTGGTTGCTGCTATAATAGCTCCTTTTGAAGCCGAATAGTTTGTTTGTCCAGGCATACCTTTTAATCCTGATAACGACACAATATTCACAATACGTCCTTTACGTTTGCTCAACATACTTTTTACGATATGACGAGTGACGTTATAAAATCCGTCCACTGTAATATTTAGTACTTTATGCCAATCATCAGGACTGATAAACACCAATAAATTATCTTTACGAATACCTGCATTATTTACTAATACAGAAATTGTATGTTCCGTATTTTCTTTGATCCACGTTTCAATGTGCGCATCTGCATCAGCAGTAACACTCACATCAAATTTCATTAATTGTGCATCAACTCCTTTTTCTTTAATGAGGGCTTGTGTTTTCAAAGCCTCTTCATCATTAGACGTGTAATTAATAATGATATTATAACCCATATCTGCCAAACGCAAACAAATGGCTTTTCCTATACCTCGGCTACCGCCCGTTACTAATGCGTATTCCATTTATAAAATTTCAATATGGTTATAAAATATATAATCTCTCACAGCCTTCACATCTTTGTATTTAATAGAATCTTCTACAAAGCATGGAAAAATAGCTCTTAATTTTGTGTACGCTTCTTTTGATTTCGAAGACAATTTATCTTCTACTTTTAAATAATCAATAGCCTGTAAAATCGTCATCCATTCTATTGCCAAAACTTCGTAGCTATTTAAAATTACTTTTTTGCAGATCAATGCCGCATTAGCACCCATGCTCACAATGTCTTGATTATCATTATTACTTGGAATACTATGCACATACATAGGATTCGACAGCATTTGATTTTCGGCCGTTGTAGAAGTGGCAGTAAACTGAACGCCCTGCATACCAAGGTTTAAGCCTAACACGCCATGATTAACAAACGGAGGTAAAATATTATTAAGTTTATTATTTAATAAAAAATTCAGTTGACGCTCGGCAAGCATCGATAATTTAGTGATGGCAATTTTTAATTTATCCATTTCCAACGCTACATAATCTCCATGGAAATTACCGCCATGATAAACGTTTTTGCGCTCCCAATCAACAATAGGATTATCATTTGCCGAATTGATTTCATTAATTAATACTTCTTTGGC
The DNA here is from genome assembly GCA_025359355.1 of Bacteroidota bacterium. GTDB lineage: Bacteria > Bacteroidota > Bacteroidia > B-17B0 > Aurantibacillaceae > UBA4416. Next base: position 2,528 of record JANYGR010000227.1, read on the forward strand.
ATAATTAACGGTATCTAAAATAGGTCCTACAATTTGTGGCACGCAGCGTATGGAGTAGTATTCCTGCATCTTTTCAACCAACACATCTACTTCTACTTTTTGATTGTAGTGATGTTCTTCTCTGCTCTTTACTAATTTACTGTCTTTTAAAGTGCTTTGTAAAGCACTAGCCACTGCATTTTGTCCATAGTGATGCTTTACTTCATTCAGTGGTGTTGAATAATGATCATCAAAACTCTCTACCAATTCCATAATCGTGGCAGATGCCAAAACACTCCAATTCATTAGGTTTTCGGCATAAATTACATTTAGCATTCCTATCCCACTCATGGCAGAAGTTCCATTCATCAAGGCTAAACCTTCACGAATGTGGATTTCCATCACTTTAATATTTTCTTTTTTGAAAGCCTCAGCAGTGCTTGTAATCACACCATTGTAATACACTTCGCCTTCACCAATTAAGGTTAATGCTAAATGAGCTAATTGCACCAGATCGCCACTAGCGCCTAATCCGCCGTGTTCGTATATTACAGGAGAAATATTTTTGTTTATTAAATCCTTTATCAATTCAAGTGCATCAGGATGAATACCAGCAAAGCCTTGCATGAGTGTATTTAAACGAGCTAACATCACAGCCTTACAGTCAATTTCCGGAATAGGATTACCAGAACCGGAGCAATGACTGCGAATTAAATTATACTGTAATTTCATTTGATCATCATGGTTAATACGGTATTGAGCCATTGGGCCGAAACCTGTATTGATACCATAAATGAGCTTTTCGCGTGTAAATTCTTTTAAAAAATAATGACTGCGATATACTTTTTTAAGGGCTTC
>JANYGR010000250.1 GCA_025359355.1 Bacteroidota bacterium
ACGCTATTGATTATCTTCTGAAACCCTTTAGTAAAGAGCGTTTTGATAGTGCTGTTGAAAAATGGATGTCTAAAACTTTAAATTCAAGTGCTGATACAACTCATATTACTCGCTTAGAAAATACACCTAAGCAACCCGATGAAAAAAACAGGATTGTAGTAAAAAATGGAAGTGATATACGTATAGTACCTGTTAGTGAGCTTTTTTACATTGAAGCTTATGATGATTATGTGAAATTATTTACAAAGGATTCTTATTTTCTTAAAAAGAAGACTATGAATTATTATGAAGAGGTATTAGATAGTTCTCAGTTTTTCAGAACCCATCGTTCCTTTATTATCAACCTTCAGCAGCTTACTAAAATTGAACCCTTAGAAAAAAATACGTATATCGCGCTGTTAAAGAACGGAAAAAAAATTCCGTTAAGCCGTTCGAGTTATTCTAAATTAAAAGAACTATTAGGGGTATAAGCCTCGATTTGTATATTTGTAAACTTTTGTTGCAAAACCCACACATACAAATTACCAAAGCAATTGAACAAGATTTCGATTTTATTAAACAGCATATTCAGTTGTTTGATTTGGATAACCGCGACTTACAATTTCAACAATTTGTGGTTGCGAAACTAGATCATAACATTGTTGGCTTTGGAAGAATCCGTAAACATAAGGGCTGTGATGAGTTTTGTTCTTTAGGAATTCTTGAGTCATATCGTCATCAAGGTATTGCAAGAGCTTTGACATTAGTTTGTATAGAATTGTCTACTAAACCTATTTATTTAGTATGTATTATTCCAGAGTTTTTTGAACCTTTAGGATTTACTATCGTTACAGAATATCCGCCTGAGATACTTGATAAGTTGAATTACTGCATCAGCGAATTGACTGTGCCAGAGCCTTATGTGGTAATGACGTTGAGTCACAAGTGATTTTAAACACAGAGTTACAGAGTAAAGGAGGACAAATATTTTTTAAGTTTTATTTTGATGTGTTTGCGTCATTGCGAGGCACGAAGCAATCTCAAACAATGCTGTGTATGAGATTGCTTCGTAAAGGAACACTCGCAAAGACGCATGAATACATATACATGCTCTAATATATACTCTAAATATATCTAAACCTCTGTGAACTCTCAAAACTCATAGCCTCTGTGTTTCAAAACTCTTAGACTCTAAAGTTGAGAACAAATGTTATTTTTACATAAAAATCGCTTATGCTTATCAAATCAAATTTAATAGATGTGGTTTCTAAAGAGACTTATCCTGCGGAAATTAGTATTGAACATAATACCATTGTTTCTATCAAACGAATTAACGAAACGTTGCATACCTATATATTACCAGGCTTTGTGGATGCACACGTACATGTAGAAAGCAGCATGTTAGTGCCCACCGAATTTGCTCGTATTGCTGTAATGCATGGGACAGTTGGTACTATTTCTGATCCGCATGAAATTGCAAACGTTCTAGGTGTTGCAGGTGTTGATTACATGATTGAGAATGCCAAACAAGTACCTTTTCATTTTTATTTTGGAGCGCCATCTTGTGTACCAGCTACTAATTTTGAAACAGCAGGTGCAGTGATTGATTCTAAGGATATAGATACATTATTAGCACGTCCAGAAATTGTGTATTTAGCTGAGATGATGAATTTCCCTGGTGTAATTTATAAAGATGAAGAAGTATTAAAAAAAATAGCTTCGGCCAAAAAGCATGGTAAACCCATAGATGGACATGCGCCAGGTTTAATGGGAGATGATATGAAACATTATTTCAATGCAGGCATTACAACAGATCATGAATGTTTTGGTTATATGGAAGCCCTAGAGAAATTACAACACGGCGTTAAAGTATTGATACGAGAAGGCTCTGCGGCTAAAAATTTCGAGACTTTAATTTCTTTATTAAAAGATTATCCTGAACAGATTATGTTTTGCTGCGATGATAAACATCCCGATAATTTAATCGAATCTCATATCAACGATCATGTGAAACGAGCATTAAACGCAGGACATGATTTATACCATGTGTTAAGAGCAGCATCATATAACGTTATCAAGCATTACAACTTACCAGTTGGTTTGTTGCAAGTAGGTGATAGCGCTGATTTCATTGAGATTAATAATTTAAAAGACTTCACTATTTTAAAAACATATATCAGTGGACAGCTCGTTGCTGAAAACGGCACCTCATTTTTGAAATCGGTTAATGCACCCATCGTTAATAATTTTAAGTGTAGTTTAAAAACAGCTAATGATTTTAAATTAAAAGGAGAGGGAGATAAGATACGTGTGATTGAAGTATTAGATGGACAATTAGTGACCGATGAATTATTTATAGAATCCTTTGTAGTGAATGGTTTTGCGGAATCAAACGTTGAAGAAGATATATTAAAAATAGCCGTGGTAAACCGTTATAACGATGCGCCTATAGCTAAAGCCTTTATTAAAAACATTGGTTTAAAACAAGGCGCTATTGCTAGTTGTGTAGCGCACGATTGTCATAATATTGTAGTCGTTGGAACCAATGATGAGGATATGTGCAAGGCGGTTAATTTAATTATCAATGCCAAAGGCGGTATTTCCTTAGCAAATAAAGAGGAAGCAATGGTATTGGAATTACCTATTGCGGGCATTATGACTAACCAACCAGCGGAAAAAGTAGCTGAAGCTTATACCAAATTAGATAAACGTGCCAAAGCTTTAGGTAGTAAATTACGCGCGCCTTATATGAGTTTATCTTTTATGGCATTGCTTGTAATCCCTGAATTAAAGCTAAGTGACAAAGGTTTGTTTAATGGAAAAACGTTTCAGTTTACTGATGTGTTTGTGAAATAATTTTTAATTTACAACCCCATCAACTTCTCTAAGTAATGAAATTCTATACCAAAATAGGCTTTTGTTTCTTTTATTTTTTTTAGGATCTCTTCTTGTTGAGTTGGAGTTTTCGCTTTCTTTTCAGCTACTATCATCACATTCTTCGGCGTATTTGCTTCTGATACAAATTCAAAAACTTTTGTTGTATAGCCATAATACTCTAGCAGTAAAGAGCGTAAGCCATCTGTAACCATTTCCGCTTGGCGTTCCAAAAAGATGCCATGTTTTAATAAAAAGTCCAATTCGTTTTTTGTTTTGTGTTTTTCAATTTCTTTACGAATTTGTTTATGACAACAAGGCGCAACTACAATTAAATCAGCATTGGCTGTGATGCCTTTATAAATGGCATCGTCGGTGGCTGTATCGCAAGCATGCAAAGCAATTAGCACATTCGTGTTTTTTGCGTCATACGCCTGTATGGTTCCTTCTACAAAATGCAGGTTATTAAAATTAGATTTTTTTGCAATGCCATTACAGAGTTCAACCAAATCTTTTCTAAATTCAACGCCAGTCACTTGAGTTTGCAGGTGTAATACATTGCTTAAATAATCATATAAGGCAAAGGTTAGATAACCCTTACCAGCGCCCATATCACTTACTTGTAGGGTTTCGTACTTTGGTAAATTTTTAATTAGCGGACTTAATAATTCTACGTAATGATTGATTTGTTTGTACTTATCTTGAGAATGATTATTTACTTTTCCTTTTTCGTCTGTAATATTTAATAGATGTAAATACGATTTACCTTCCGAAACAATCAACCTGTTTTTTTGAGTATTGTGTTCCAATGAAGGTAACTCTGTAAGTGTTGCTTTGTTTTTCTTTAGGCTGGTTTTATCTTTATGGATGAACTCAAATACCGAATCAAATTCGATGGTAAATAGTGTTGCTAACCTAAATGCACCTTGAACAATAAAACCGTCTATGATGTCAACGCCTTCTGAATACGAATAATTTTTAACAATATCTTTGGTTTGATAGCGATATGTGATGCTTAATTTATCTTCCTGTTTGATTTGTATTTTTTTGATATAACAATTTTTCAAACCTTCTGTAGTACCTTTATAATTGGCCAACGACACTTTTATAAAAGTATTTTCGTCTAA
>JANYGR010000256.1 GCA_025359355.1 Bacteroidota bacterium
AATTAAAACTAAGTTCTTTTGCAGATGCTAAGCATAAAAAATTAGAAAATCAAGTATTGACACAAGCTAATAAAGTAGTAACGATTAGTCCGAGTTGCGGTAAAGATTTAGAAAAATTAGGTAATCGAAAAGTAGATATTATTACTAATGGTTTTGATACAGATGATTTTATCCCGATGGCTATCGGGATCGATTCTAAAATGATGGATGGATTTATGTTTCATCATACGGGTGCTTTAAATAAAGATAGAAATCCTTATACACTTTGGAAAGTATTGGGCGATTTATGTAAAGAAAACGTTGAATTAAAACAAGATTTGATTTTAAAATTTACTGGAAAAACAGATGCTATTGTTTTAGAAAGCCTTAAACAACAAGGTTTAGAATCTAATTTTCAAAAATCGGAATATATGCCTCATAGTGACATTGTAAAGTCAATGACACAATCACCTATTTTATTATTGCCATTAAATAATACGCCTAATAATGCAGGTGTGCTATCAGGTAAATTATTTGAATACCTAGCAGCTAAACGACCAATTTTCGGTGTTGGCTTGCCAAATGCAGACGCAGCAACCATTTTAAAAGAAACACAAGCAGGCCTCATGGTTGATTTTGATGATTATGAAGGAACTAAAAAACAAGTGTTGAATTTATACGCTCAGTATAAATCAAATAATTTAAAGGTTCAATCTCATTCTATCGATAGTTATTCACGAGAAAATTGTGCAGGAGCTTATACTAAATTATTGGATGAAATTATTGGTTAGTCCTAACAAAAAAAAGAACCTTCTAATATTTTAGAAGGTTCTTTTTTTGTAATCGGAATAAAAATTTATTTTCTTTTGATAACTCTATGAGCCGCATTGATAATATCAATCGTATCTAAGCCATATTTCGTCATTAATTCATCAGGCGTTCCACTCTCACCAAAACTATCGTTAACCGCTACATACTCCTGTGGAGTGGGTGTATGGCGTGATAATAATTGCGCAACGCTATCTCCTAAGCCTCCATTCATTTGGTGCTCTTCGGCAGTAACGACACATTTGGTTTTAGCAATAGATTTTAAAATTGCTTCATCATCTAAAGGCTTAATCGTATGTATATTTATAATTTCAGCGCTAATACCTTGTTCTGCTAATTTTTCTCCAGCTTCAATCGCTTTCCACGTTAAATGGCCTGTTGCAATAATCGTTACATCAGTTCCTTCGTTTAGCATCACAGCTTTTCCTATCTCAAATTTCTGATCAGCGGGTGTAAAATTTGGAACAGTTGGTCGTCCAAAACGTAAATATACAGGCCCTTTATAATCAGCAATAGCTATCGTTGCAGCCTTTGTTTGGTTATAATCGCATGGATTGATGACACACATGTGAGGTAGCATTTTCATTAAACCAATATCTTCTAAGATTTGGTGAGTTGCACCATCTTCTCCTAGAGTTAAGCCTGCATGAGAAGCGCAGATCTTTACATTTTTATCTGAGTAAGCCACACTTTGACGAATTTGATCATAAACACGACCTGTACTAAAGTTAGCAAACGTACCTGTAAAAGGGATCTTACCGCCAATGGTTAAGCCAGCAGCAATGCCAATCATGTTTGCTTCAGCAATACCCACTTGAAAAAAACGTTCAGGATTTTCAGCTTTAAAAGCATCCATTTTTAAAGATCCAATTAAATCAGCACAAAGCGCTACAACATTTGGATTTGTTTGACCTAATTGCTGCAATCCTGCTCCAAAACCAGAGCGTGTATCTTTTTTTTCAGTGTATGTGTACTTTTTCATTTAGCTTTATTTATAGGCGCCTAAACTAAATAAAATGTACTTGATTTCAAGGCCTAATAGAAAGGATGTTATGATATTTTTTACACAATTTCAATTTTAATACTTTATAAAAATGAATGTTCTATTTTAATTGCAGTATCGTAAATTTATTTATATTAATATGATACTATAAAAAATAATATTTATGTATTGTTATGATAATACATAAAATAATTTATATGTATTGTTTTAACAGTATAAAAAGTGTATATTTGTGTTACTTTAAAGTAATACGATGAAAAAAGATGTTTTCAAACAAATAATATTAGACAGTATAGAAAAAAACTATACACATATCGAAAACCGCTACATGCCCCTAAAAATATACGATAACAAAGCTAATTGTATCATCGGAGTGAGGCGATGCGGGAAAACATCATTGATGCAAAATACCATCATCCAACTTCGTAAAAAATCAAAAACCGAAAATGCTATTTATATAAATTTAGAAGATGATCGCCTGTACCCTTTGCAATTAAAAGATTTAAACGATTTTATAGAAAGCTATTATGAATTATATCCAAAAAATAGAAATCATAAAGTGTATTTTTTTATAGATGAAATACAAATAGTAACAGGTTGGGAAAAATTTGTACGCCGAATATTAGACACCGAAAATTGTAATTTAATTATCAGTGGTTCATCCGCTAAATTACTAAGTAAAGAAATACATACTTCTTTGCGTGGTAGAAGCATAAGCCGAGAAGTATATCCACTAAGCTTTTTGGAGTATTTGCAATTTACAGGCGTTGATTTTAAAAGTAGAAGCACAAAAAACAAATCGTTTATAAAACATGCTTTAGAAGATTATTTATTTAAAGGAGGTTTTCCTGAATTAGTATCTTTTGATGAATCTGAAGCACGAAAGTTTTTGCAAGAATATAAAGATTTAATCATATTTCGTGATTTAGTAGAGCGTTATAACATCAGAGAAATTGCACCTTTACGTTATTTAATAAATTATTTATACAAAAATAGAAGCACCTTAGTAAGTATCAATCGCTTGTATAATGATTTAAAGAGTCAGGGCATTTCTATCGGTAAAAGTACGCTGTATGATTATATGGCGTATTTACAAGATTGCTATGCCATACAATCTGTTCCAATGTATTCTCGCTCTATCAAGGACCAAAACAGAAATCCTCAAAAAATATATGCCATCGATAATGGTTTTGGATTAACAACTAACATCACCAAAGAGTATGGGAAAAACTTTGAAAACACTGTTTTTTTACACCTAAAACAACTACATGGCGAGGAAATCTTTTATTATAAAGGAAATCAAGAGGTTGATTTTTATTTGCCTGATAAAAAACTATTGCTCAATGTAAGCTACGATATCAGTAACGCACAAACATACGATAGAGAAATAAAAGGATTGCAAGAAGCTATGACTGAATTAAAACTAACTAATGCTTATTTAATCACTGATAATGTAAAAGAAACTGTTGTCATGAAAAAACAAACGATATACATTATTCCCTTATGGGAGTGGCTTTTAGAAGGTATGACTAATTAATAATAATTTTTTCTAAAACAAACTTAACTGCTTATCTCCAGCCTTGTAATTAAAATCATTAATATTAAATGAAAATTTTTCGGGTGTATTCATAAATTTTGTTTTCGAAAGTTTAAATAATTGCATAATAGATTCTGCAATTTTTCCTTCTCCTTTCATCCGAACGCCTGGTCTGCTATCACTCACACTTCCGCCATGGCACTCACTTATTTGGTGCCAAACTTTTTCTGCTCTATCAGGGAAATTTTTATCCAACCAATCTTTAAATAATTGAGCAACTGTTCCGTTTAATCTAACAATGGTGATGCCTGCATTTGTAGCACCTGCATTTGCAGCTTGTTCAATTAAATCAGGGATTTCGTGATTGTTAATGCCCGGAATGATTGGTGCTACCATTACGCCGCAAGGAATACCGCAATGCGATAGTGCTTCTAATACGCCCATACGACTTTTGTAAGTGGCAGTGCGAGGTTCTAATAATTGCCTTACTTTTTCGTCGGTTCCTGTAATAGAAACCATTACGTGAACCAAGTTATGATGCGCTAATTCGGCGAGTATGTCCAAATCTCGCGTGATTAATGCATTTTTAGTGATGACAGAAACAGGATGTTTAAATTTTAAACATGTCTTTAATATGTTTCTGGTTAACTCCATTTGTCTTTCAATAGGCTGATAACAGTCGGTATTACCGGATAACATAATTGGTTTTGGCTTCCAGTTTTTAGCACTTAATTGTTTTTCGAGTAACTCTACGGTATTTTTTTTAACGATTATTTTTCGTTCAAAATCTAAACCTGCGCTATAGCCCCAAAATTCGTGCGAGTTACGGGCATAGCAGTATATGCAGCCGTGTTCGCACCCCTGATATGGATTCAGAGAATAACCCAAGCCTATATCGGTGCTTTCCACTTTATTGATAATGGATTTAGGATAGGTATATATAATTTCTGTTTTTTCTTTTTGAAGAAATTCTTCGTCTAATCCTTCTACATGCTCTTGCACGTATTGCTGCTTATTAAACGAATTGTTGGGATTAATTTGCGCGCCTCTTCCTTTAAAATAAGTTGTATTAGCTGTAGGTTCCATCTCTTTATAAGTTTGTATAAAGATAAATGGATTTATAGCTGATAAATGCTACAAATTGTAGCAATTTGAAAATAGATTAGAAACACTCTCCAACCGTAAAATAGAAGCCTCGGTTGTTTTGGTTGTAATAACCATAATCCACACGGATATTTAGCTTTTCTTTTGGTAAGACTGCAAAGCGAATACCTCCACCAAAGCTGTGTTTAGGGGTATTTGTTACCAGTTCATTAATTTTACGGTATACATTACCTATACCTCCAAACACAACTGCACTAAAGCGTTTCCAAACAGGAATACGGTATTCGGCTATCAAAGTCGTCATATTATTATCTCTGAAACGTCCTTGGTAAAATCCACGCATATTACCAGCTCCACCTAACATAGCCAGTTCTCTAATTGGGGGCTGACCAGTATTAGTATAATTATATAACTGAGCCGCAATAACTGTATGGTGCATTAGTTTTTTAAAATAACGGATATCAACTGTTGTCTTTAAATCGGTATACGACGAGCCTAAATAGGTATTGAAATATGTAAATGTACCTTGAACAAGTATTCCTTTGGTTGGCCAATAGCTTGAATTACGGGTATCATAACTAATACTCGATCCCAAGCCCGACATCATGTGGTCTGTTTTACCAAAGATATGAGCACTATCAAATAAACTTTCTTTATTATAATGAATATTATATACTTTCTGAAATTCGTATAAAGCACCAACAAAAAAATCCTTAGCAACTTTCTTTTTGATATGAGGATAAAAATAAAGTTGCTCAAAATTATAATCTCGTTTATCTGGTCCTACCTTTGGCTTTGGAAGATCCTTGGTTGATGAGCCAACACCCCAATACCTATCTGGATAAAAACTATGAGATATTTGACAGGTAAGTATATATTCTTCTTTTGGAAAAAAAATTGTGGCATCAATGGCTTCTACATTTTGATTTCGTTGAGTGTACATGCCTAAAGCCTGAATAGTTGAAGTACGAGTTAAACTATCATTTTTATGAGTAGTTTTAAACGAAACAGAAGTTGTAATACCAAATGCCCATAGCGTTTCAGGACTTCTGAAAACGAGAGGTAACACAATAACTTTTACTTTTTTAGTAGTATCTCGTTTAAACTGAGCAATACCAATGGTTTGAATGCATAGTAACCATATCAAAAGACCTTTATAAATAATAGTTAATCGAAAGGGATTAGTATTAAATGTATGTTGATGCATGCTCGTTATTGAAACTCTTTAAATTTAAAATAAATAACCGACGTTAAAGGTAGCATTTATTCTTATGTGTTGACCACTTGTATTGTTATATTGATTATAATTATAGTAGTTGTTTGTCTTATATTCTTCGAATTGTAGCCCAAACCCAGTAGATCCACTCATAACAAAATGTTTGCTCAATTGGGAGAAAAAACCGTTATTAATCACAAATGAATAATGGTTCCCTTTTTCGTTTGTCATTGAAGATAAATGTGTTGAATAATCATAGTTGTATTGTTGGTATGCGAATTGCGCATGCTGTATTCCAAAGCCTACTACATATCTGAATTTTCCCAGTTTTAAGGGATAAAAGTTAACGTCAATTCCTACAGTATAATACCGTTTATTATCTGTTTTATAAAGATAGGCACCCTGTAAATTAGCTTTAGCAGGATCTATAAAAGCAACGCTTACAGGAATTCTAATCCCAATAATATTGTCTTTAGAAATATGTTCGTAAGCAAAACCGATTTGATTTTGAAATAATTTACTGACAGTAAAATAAATAATTGATTTCCCTTTAGTGATTGCAGGTTTATCATAAGGATTAACAGTATTGAATTTTGGATTGATAGATGAACCATCTTTTAAAATAATATCTTGTAAGTTACAACGTAAGAAATGTAACAAAGGCATATCAGGTTTAGAAGGAATTTTATAAATAACATCTTTGGCAGTTATTTCTGTAATGATCACAGGAACTTTTTTTCCATTAACGGTTACTAGCGTGTCGGTTTGGCTATATAATGCAAAACTAAAGGTAACTAAACTGATGATGCATTTTAATTTTCTCATAATTGTTTTTTATGAATAACGCTTATAAGCAAAAAAAATTGCCCAAAATTATTTGGGCAATTTTTATTTCAACTAAAAACTATATTGAATTACATTGTTGTCCGATAAAAGTACAAATTAATATTTGAACCTTTTAAGAAGGTTGATTTTATTGAACTGTATTTTAATTTCCGAAAGCGAAGCCCCCTATGTATCAAATAAGTCTAATTTAGTTTGATTGATGTTGTTTAAA
>JANYGR010000258.1 GCA_025359355.1 Bacteroidota bacterium
TATTTTTATCTTTTTAAGCTATATTTGATATTATAATAAAGCATTGAATCCAAACGCTCACATATTCATATATACGCACAAAACAACGCCCCGTATCAAATATATTTTTAATTTAATTTTTAAAGATTGCTTGGGCTTGTCTTTTACTATTAACAATAGTATTGAAGATTATAGATCATACGAGGGTTATAAATTATCATACACCAATCAGGATGTAGAATCTGATTTTCATATTGCGGCTCATACATTATTGTTCGAATCAGGAATTAAAGAGCAGACCGTGCAAATGCAGAATCATGACGCTTATTTAAAATATTTTTTCAAAACATATCATTCAGCTCTGCCATTTGATTTATTTGCGACTTCGTTTTATTTAGTGAGTCGGTATGAAGAATATTTACCATTTATGCCGGATGCCTTTAATCGTTTTGAAGCTGAAAACAGTTTAGCGTATCAGTATGATTTTTTACGTATTCCTATAATCAATATTTGGATTACTGAATTTGAAATAGAACTTAAAAAAAAGTTTCAAAATATAAGCATTACACATAAAACATATTCTTATACCTCTACCATAGATATTGATAATGCTTATAAATACAAGCAAAAAGGGGTTATGCGAACCGTTGGCGGTTATTTAAAAGCAATAGCTACTTTTAATAAACATGATTTGATTGATAGAACTTCTGTTTTACTTGAAAAAGAAAAAGATCCATTCGATTCGTATCAGTATCAATTAGAGATTCAAAAAAAATATAATCTTAATGTCATTTATTTTTATTTACTAGGTGATTATGGTGTAAACGATAAAAATCATCCGTCAAATAACACTAATTTTCAACGATTAATTAAGCATTTATCTGATTACTCTAAACCAGGCATTCATCCCTCTTTTGGCTCAAACGAAAATGCGAATCAATTAAAAACTGAAATAAATAGGTTAGCTAAAATTACACATCGCGATATAGTATTATCACGTCAACATTACTCTATGCTTAAATTCCCTGACACCTATGCGTCTTTGCTAGAGCTTGGCATTACTGATGATTACTCGATGGGATATGCTAACTACAATGGTTTTAGAGCAAGTATTTGTGCTCCATTTTATTGGTATGATTTAGATGATGAGTTAGAAACAGGATTAAAAATTCATTCTTTTTGTTTAAGCGAAACATCCTTGCGCTATAAAGATCATGCTACTGTGGAAAATATAGACTCAATTGCTAAAACGATTATTGATGACGTAAAAAAATATAATGGCGAATTAATTACTATTTTTCACAATGACACGATGGGAACGGCCAATGACTGGAAAGACTGGAATAAAGCATACGAAGAGATTGTGAAATTAAGCGTTTAATCATTCATTTATTTTGATTCTAATCTATACACATACTATTACACCTCGAATCAATTACACCATTGATTTGATTTTTAATACCGTATTGCATTGTCCTTATAAAATAACAAATGATGTTGTATTCTTTAACGAATCAATATTACCAAAGATTGCTTACACCCAAGAAAAAAAAGGGGTTGAGGTGTTTTTAAAATCAGATACTTTATTATTTGAAACAGACATCAAACATAAAATACCAAGTTCAAATGAATTTTATTTGAATCTGCCTCAGTTTTTTTCAACAAACAATAATTCTTTTTTACCCTACGATCTTTTTGCAACCGTTTTTTATTTTGCAACTCGCTATGAAGAATATTTAGCACACGAATCTGATAAACATCAACGTTTTCAGGCAGAACAAGGCTTGTCTTTTAAATGTCAAATTTTAAATAAACCGTTTTTAAATATTCTGATTCAAGATTTTGCAACTAAACTCAAGCAACAATTTCCTCAATTAGAATTCAAACAACGCAGCTTTAATTTTTTATCTACCATCGATATCGACAATGCCTTTGCTTATGCAAACAAAGGATTAAAACGTAATGTAGCCGGGCTAATAAAGGATTTATCATCTTTTAAATTTAAGCAAATTGCCAACCGAATTAATAGCAATATCAATTCTAATAACGATCCATATAATACTTTTGAGTTCATCAATTCATTAAGTGAAGAATCAAAAACAGCCTTGCATTATTTTGTATTGATTGGTGATTATTCTAATTATGATAAAAATCCACATTATCAAAATAAAGGATTTCGATCTTTACTGAAAAGCTTATCATTAAAGTATCCTATGGGATTACACCCTTCTTACGAGTCATATAATCATCTAGAAAAAATAAGCATTGAGAAACAACGTTTAGAAAATATAATAGAGAAAAAAGTAACCACTGCTCGCTGTCATTTTTTACGAATTAATTTTCCAGAAACATACCGAACATTTATAAAGGCTGGAATTACGGATGATTACACCATGATATATGCATCTCAATCAGGTTTTAGATCAGGTTTGTGCGTGCCATACAAATGGTTTGATTTACAAAAAAACGAAGGAACAAACTTAACAATACATCCAAGCACTGTTATGGAAGGCACCTTAAGAGATTACAATAAATTATTACCTACACAAGCAACAGAATACATTAACGAATTAATGCAAGAAGTAAAAAATAATGGTGGAGAATTTGTTTCTATATGGCATAACGATAGCTTTGTCGCAGAACAAGAAGAATGGATTGATGTATATAAAACAATGTTAAAAGCCCCACCTAACCTCCCCAATAGGGAGGGATAGAACTGGCTATAATAAAAGGTATTATCTTTCCAATCAACAAAAAAATAGATAACAAAAAACATGTGTGGCATAGCGGGCATAGTATCTAAAAACAATTCTGTATCTCTTAAAGATGCTGTTTTTGCTATGTCTCAAAGCATTAAACATCGTGGTCCAGATGGGGAAGGTTTTGCATTTTTTTCAAACGAAATAAGTGTTCCAGTTTATTCTAACGAAACACCTTTTGTAAACAAAGAAAGTAAATCATTTTTGTATAACCCATCCGTTTCTATAAATGAATTAGTAGAAAATTATTCTTTTGCTTTAGCGCACCGTCGTTTATCTATTATTGATTTGTCAGAGGCTGGTCACCAACCGATGTGTGATACAACTGGTAATTACTGGCTCACGTTTAATGGCGAAATTTATAATTACATCGAATTACGCGAAGAGTTAAAACATAAAGGTCATCGGTTTATAACCCAAACAGATTCGGAAGTTTTAATTGAAGCTTATAAAGAATGGGGTGTAAATTGCCTGCAACATTTCAATGGGATGTTTGCCTTTTCGTTATTCGATAAAAAAAATAATCACTTATTTTGCGCTAGAGATAGAGTGGGCGTTAAACCATTTTATTATATTAGCACCAAACAAGTGTTCGCATTTGCCAGTGAATACAAGGCGTTTATTAAATCAAATTTAATTCCTTTTGAAGTAAATGAAACACAACAATTAGATTATTTATTAAATGCCAATTTGGAAACAGACGCTCAGAGTTTGTTTAAGAGCATTTATGAATTAAAACCTGCTCATTATTTTGTTTACGATTTATCTTCACATCACTTTGATTGTAAAGAATATTATTCATTGCCCAATGCATCATTACAACAAAAAACTGAATCAGAAATTATTGAGTTGATTGAAAAAAAATTAATTGATGCTATTAAATTACGATTGAGAAGCGACGTAGAAGTTGGCTCTTGTTTGAGCGGAGGACTTGACAGCTCTATCATTGCAGGGATTATTAAACATATTGAACCAAACCAACACTTAAAATTATTTACAGCTACTTTTCCCACGGAGGCTTTTGACGAAAGCTCTTATGCGAAATTGGTTTCTGATAGCGTTAATGGAAATTGGAAAACGGTAACACCAACTGCTGATGAATTTTTTAGAGATATAGAAAAACTCAATTATTCTCAAGATCTTCCAATATGGAGTACAAGCACCTATTCTCAACATCGCGTGATGCAATTAGCATCAGAGAATAGTATTAAAGTAGTACTCGATGGACAAGGCGCTGACGAGCTATTTGGAGGATACGCCCATCACTATATCTCCTTATGGAAAGAAGACTTTAGTTTAAAAAAATTAAATGATGCCAAACAAACTATTAAACATCCTTATCAATTATTTTTAAAACAACTTTTGAAAGAAACCTTTGATTTAAAAACGAATTACTCTTCTTATTTTTCAAAAGAATCTTTTGTTAAATCATTCAATCAGCAATCCGATAAATTTTCGAATACCTTAAATCAACAATTAAAAAATGATTATCATGGTAGATTAAAATCATTTTTGAAATGCGAAGATC
>JANYGR010000267.1 GCA_025359355.1 Bacteroidota bacterium
TGATATTGCTACCTATAAAAAGAAAATAGAAGAAACCATCAAGTATGGTGGCGACCAATTATTATTGCAAGGTGGGCATCATCCCGATTTGGGATTAAGCTTTTACGTGAACTTATTTAAAGAATTAAAATCCTTATTTCCTTCTATTAAGTTACATTCCTTAGGGCCACCTGAAATTGCCCATATTACTAAATTAGAAAAATCAACGCACGCCGAAGTCTTAAAAGCCTTAGTAGATGCTGGTTTAGATAGTTTGCCTGGAGCAGGTGCCGAAATATTAAATGACAGAGTACGCCGTTTAATTTCTAAAGGTAAATGCACTGGCCGCGAATGGTTAGATGTGATGCGTGCTTGTCATCAGCTAAACATCACTACTTCAGCCACTATGATGTTTGGACATGTAGAAACTATTTACGAACGCTTCGAACATTTGGTGTGGATACGAGAAGTGCAATCAGAAAAACCAGCTGATGCCAAAGGCTTCTTAGCCTTTATTCCATGGCCTTTTCAAGATGATGGTACTTTATTAAAACGTGTTAAGGGCGTAACCAATAATGTTGGTTCAGACGAGTACATTCGTATGCTTGCTTTAAGCAGAATCATGTTGCCAAACATCGAAAACATTCAGGCTTCGTGGTTAACGGTTGGAAAGGAAACTGCAGAAATATGTTTGCATGCAGGAGCAAATGATTTTGGTAGTATTATGATTGAAGAAAATGTAGTAAGTGTTGCTGGAGCGCCGCACCGCTTTACATACAAAACCATACAAGACGCAATTAAAGAGGCGGGCTTTACGCCACAACTGCGAAACCAACAATATGGTTTTAGAGAGATACCAAAAGAAATACAAGAACAAGTCGTAAATTACTAATCAATTACAACAATGAATGTTATACTAACAGGAGCAAGTAGGGGAATAGGACTCGAATTAGCAAAACTATATAGCAATCAAGGACATCAGGTAATTTGCTTAACGCGAAATATAGACCCATTGATAGCGTTGAAACAACCTTATGTAACAGCCATTTCCACCGATTTGAGTTCTCCTGAAAGTATGGATAAGGCTTTGCAAACTATCAAAGCAACATTTAAAAACATTGATTGCATCATTCACAATGCGGGCTCTATCATCAATAAACCCTTTGAGCAAATTACTTTATCCGAATTAGAAAAAGTATATCGTGTTAATGTTTTCGCACCTTTTTATATCACACAACAATTAGTGGGTTTAATGGGCAAGCAACACAAAGGACATGTTGTCAACATCAGTAGTATGGGTGGTTTTCAAGGGTCTTCTAAATTTGCGGGGCTATCAGCTTATAGCTCATCAAAAGCCTCATTGGCTGGCTTAACGGAATGTTTAGCTGAAGAATTAAAAGATAAAAATATAGCAGTTAATTGTTTAGCTCTTGGTGCGGTTCAAACCGAAATGCTTGAAGAAGCCTTTCCTGGTTATCAAGCACCACTTCAGCCTTTAGAAATGGCAACCTATATTTTCGATTTCGCTACGAAAGGTCATCTCTATTATAACGGAAAAATATTACCAGTATCTTCGAGTACGCCATAGTTATTAATTAATTATTTATCTTCAGTTATAGGATATGAGTTTATAAATGTGACCATATTTACAGTTGGATTATCAAAACTCTTTTTTCCTACACATAAAACCCAGCGGAGCCTATGCGGATGTTAGTGCATATACAGCGGAACGGAAGGCTTAATCGCGAAGAGGAACGGCTTGATAAAAAAAGACCTTGAAGATTTAGCTTCAAGGTCTTTTTTATAATGTTTGGTAATACTAAAAAAAGGTAATGACTACCATTCTTCTTTATCAATCTGCTTATCGCTAGATACTTTCATTGATTCTTTCAAGTCGGCAACAATGGTCATCGCTTGCTTAATAGCCTCGCTTTTCATTTGTTTCCATAAGCTGCTTGGTAATTTCATAGAACCACAAGCTGGTACTTCGCTATATACATCTCCGCCCGAGTATTCGGCATTTTTAGCCACATGGTTTATTTTAGAAATGGTATAACGGTATTTACCCGGTTTAGCATCAATACTTACATGCATAGTAAATGAACCTTCTACATCTGCTTGTGGATTTAATTCTTTTGGTTTGTATTTGAAATTAGCTGTAAACTCCGCTTTACCAGCAGTTGTAATTGGTGTTCCTTTTACATATTTAGGAGTTTCTATCTTCGCGAAATTAATCGCACGTTTCAATATTTCTGATTGAGCCATAGGCTTTGGTCCAGTCGTATCAACTGGAATAGAACCATCAGCTAATGGGGTTTGAGAAACAGGATCTGCATTTAAGGTAATTACTTCCTGAATTTTAGGTCCTTCTTTCTTTTGCTCTTGAGCTTGAGCTTTCATTGAGGTAGTTGCAACCAGTAATGTTAAGCCTAAAAATAATTTTGTTATAGTCATTGTGTCTGTTTATGTATCAAGTTTATTTTAGTTTAAACTTGATGAATGTTTAATTGAATACGAAATTAATATATTTTAGTATACTTACTTGGATTAACTTCTAACATCAAATTGTAAATAACGTCAAATACATCATCAGCACTTGGCTTCGAAAAATAATCGCCATCGGATCCATAAGCTGGTCGGTGAGCTTTTGATGCAATCGTTATAGGCTTAGAATCCAAATACTGATAACCGGCTTGCTCTTCTAATACTTTTTGCATCATATAAGCACTTCCGCCACCTGGTACGTCTTCATCAAAAAATACCACTCGGTTTGTTTTCTTTAATGAATCTACAATCTTGTGATGGATATCAAAAGGTAATAAGGTTTGTACATCAATTAATTCAACAGAAATACCATGCTCTTCTAATTGCTTGATAGCTTCTTGCGCAATACGAACAGATGAACCGTATGTTACTAAAGTCACATCTGTACCAGCGATTAAGGTTTCTGGTATACCTAACGCTATTTTATATTCGCCTATATTAGTTGGTAAATTTTCTTTTAAACGGTATCCATTTAATGGTTCAATTACTAAAGAAGGTTCATCAGCTTCTAACAATAAATTATAAAAACCTGCAGCCTGTGTCATATTTCGAGGCACACATACATTGATACCTCTGCAAGCACTAATGATCATGCCCATTGGCGAACCACTGTGCCAAACACCTTCTAAACGATGTCCACGTGTACGAATAATTACTGGCGCTTTTTGCATACCCTTTGTTCTCCATTGCACGGTTGCTAAATCGTCGCTCATAATTTGTAAAGCGTACAATAAATAATCTAAGTATTGTATCTCAGCTATTGGTCTTAAGCCGCGCATGGATAAACCAATTGCTTGCCCCATAATGGTTGCTTCACGAATACCGGTATCAAATACACGATGCTCGCCATACTTAACTTGCAAGCCTTCTAAGCCTTGATTTACGCCACCTATCTTCCCTGAATCTTCACCAAAGATCATGGTTTCAGGATACTTAGCTAAGATGTGATCAAAATTTTCTCGTAATAATTCTCTGCCATCTACTAACTTCTCTCCACTATACTGCGCTGCAACAGGTACAACGTTAGCTACTTGAAAGTCGGACTGAGACATTAAATGAGAACTATATCTATCTGTGTTTTCGATATTGGCTGCACGTAACCATTCTGCTAATTTTGCTCTTGAAGCTGAATCTTCTGTTTTTGTTAAGCGTAATACTTTTTTAACAGCATTGTGAATTTCTCGGCGGATAGGTTCTTTAACAGCGTTTAATTCTGTTTTGATATCGTTAATTGTAGCACCATTCACGCCATTTACTAGCTCATCAAACAATGAAGATACTTCTGCTACTTCCGATTTAATAGGCGTTAAGTAATTTGCCCAAGCTGTTTTTTGAGCTGCTCTTACTGCATTTTTAGCTTCTTCTTCAATCGCTGTTAAGGTTACTTCATCGGCTAAGGCATTTTCTAAAATCCACTCACGCATTTTCTTTACGCAATCAAAATCAATCTCAAATTGCATACGCTCTTTGGATTTGTATCGCTCGTGAGAACCAGATGTGCTGTGCCCTTGAGGCTGAGTTACTTCTTCTACATGCACTAAAACAGGCACGTGTTGCTCGCGACAAACCTTAACGGCTTTTTCGTAAGTTTCGCATAAATGTGCGTAATCCCAACCTTTGGTTTTAAAAATTTCGTAACCACTGCCTTCGTTTTCGCGTTGAAAGCCTTTTAATATTTCTGAGATACTTTCCTTAGTCGTTTGGTATTTTTTAGGAACCGAAATTCCATGTCCATCATCCCAAACACTCATCAACATAGGTACTTTCAAAACACCAGCTGCATTAATCGCTTCCCAAAATAATCCTTCGGAAGTAGAAGCATCGCCAATGGTACCAAAAGCAACTTCGTTTCCTTTATTACTGAAATTTAAAAATTTACCTTGTTGTAATTCTGGATTTACTTTATAAAAATGTGATGCGTATGCTAAGCCTAATAAACGAGGCATTTGCCCAGCAGTAGGGGAGATATCTGAGCTTGAATTTTTTTGATTAATCAAGGCTTTGAATGATCCATCGGTATTTAAACTTTGCGTGCCAAAATGCCCACCCATTTGTCGGCCAGCGCTCATAGGCTCTTGTTCCAAATCAGTATGGCCATATAAGCCTGCAAAATAGTGTTGTAACGATAATTGATTGATCGCCATCATAAAGGTTTGATCGCGGTAATAACCACTTCTGAAATCACCATTTTGAAATACCTTAGCCATAGCAACTTGAGCTAACTCCTTGCCATCACCAAAAATACCAAACTTAGCTTTACCTGTTAATACCTCTTTACGACCCAACAAACTCGTTTGACGACTTTCGTTGATAATCCGAAAATCATTTAATACCAATTGTTTAAAATCTTCGAAACTTAATCCGTTTGTGCCTGTTAAAACTCCTTCTTGCATATCTGTAACTTATCTTACAAATATAATTTTTTGAGCGGAAAAACAAAAAGTTTTAGTCGTTATTTTTAAAGAAAAAACCCGTTAGAATTTATATTTCTAACGGGTTTAAAATAGAGGGAGATTGGTGCTTATTTCTTTTTAGCTTTTTCCTTACCCATAAATTCGTACTTCTTTTTCAGCTTGTCTTTTTTAGTGACTTTAATATCCCCACGAATTTCATAATTCTCAACAGTGAAAGTCATTAAGGTTGTTTGGTCGGTCTCGTCGGTATGAGATATTTCGCCTTCTATCCAACGCACTTCGTTATTTTCTTCATCTGTAAAAGAGGAATCTTTTTTTATTTCGTATTTCATCCACTTCAATCCCATTTTTTCTTCTAAAAACAAACTAAACATTCCTTTACCGGCTTTAAACTCAATTTCGTCTTCCACTGGTTTTTTTGGAGGTGCATTTTCTTTGATTTCAGTCATATTAACGATGTAAATTCGTTTATCTAAACCGTCTTTTGGATCTCCTTTAAAGGTAGCGTTGATTGTAAATAAACCAATGGTAACGACAGCTACTGAAAGTATAATATGTTTTAAGTTCATTGTTATTAATTTTTTTGTTTTGGTAAATGTAATAAAATTACTTTTACTCTATTCAATATTTAGACCAAATTATGCAACCCTTAGCCGAAAGAATTAGACCAACCAATTTAGAAAATTACATTGGACAGGAACATATTATAGGCAAGGACTCAGCCTTACGCAAAGCAATTGATCAAAATTTATTGCCCTCGCTTATTTTGTGGGGCCCACCAGGTGTTGGTAAAACAACCTTGGCGCAAATTATTTCTCAAACGCTTAAGCGTCCTTTTTACGCCCTAAGTGCTATTAACTCAGGTGTTAAAGATGTGCGAGAAGTTATTGAAAAAGCATCACAAGACGGTGGATTTTTTAAAGTAGAAAAACCCGTGTTGTTTATTGATGAGATTCATCGCTTTAGCAAATCTCAACAAGACTCTCTATTAAATGCAGTTGAAAAAGGAATCGTCACTTTAGTGGGAGCAACTACCGAAAACCCATCGTTTGAAGTCATTCCCGCTTTGTTGTCTCGTTGTCAAATATTTGTTTTAAAGCATCTTACCAAAGATAACTTAATGCAATTGTTAACGAATGCTATTGAAACGGATGAATTTTTAAAACGTAAACATATTGTCTTAAAGGAAACCGAAGCTTTGTTTCGTATTTCGGGAGGAGATGGACGAAAGTTGTTGAATGCTTTGGAAATTGTGGTAAATTGTATTTCGGACGAAGAGATTATTATTACAGATGCTGTTGTGAAGCAGTACATACAACAAAATTTAGCTTTATATGATAAGTCGGGCGAACAGCATTATGATATTATTTCGGCCTATATAAAATCCATCAGAGGTTCCGATCCCAATGGAGCTGTGTATTGGTTGGCACGTATGATTGATGGGGGAGAAGAAGCAAGTTTTATTGCAAGGCGATTATTAATACTAGCATCGGAAGATATAGGGAATGCAAATCCTACGGCCTTAGTTATTGCTAACAATTGTTTTCAGGCGGTTAATGTGATTGGCTTTCCCGAGAGCAGAATTATTTTAGCACAAACCACTACGTATTTGGCCTGTTCGGCAAAAAGTAACAGCAGTTATATGGCTATTAATTTAGCGCAACAAGTTGTTAAACAAACAGGTGATTTACCAGTGCCCTTGCATTTGCGCAATGCTCCAACTAAATTAATGAAAGAATTAGGATACGGAGATGAGTATAAGTATGCTCATGATTATGCGAATCATTTTACAGCACAAGAATTTTTACCAGAGGAAATAAGTGGCACTACTTTTTACACGCCCTCGGATTACTCCAGAGAAAGGGATTTGAAAGAATTTTTGAAGGAGCGATGGGGCGAAAAATATGGTTATTAGAAAGAAACCTGATAGCTTAATGATTAGGGTTAAAATAACAGAGTGTTAATCAGCATGGTGCATATCGTGGGTTGGCTCAAATATAAAGAGCTTACCAAAACCAATAATAACGCCTCCTATAATTTGCTCAACTACTTGCCAAATGCAATCGGCTAATAAGTAGGTTGTATTCACTTGTTTAGTGAAAGACACGCCTAAAACGGCTACTACAGCAAATAAGAAAAAACCAACGATGGTTCCGGCGACTACGCCTTTTATAACGGCGTTAGAGAAGTATTTGTCTAATAATTTAATTTCGTATGTTCTATAAAGTACATAAGAAATAACAAAATAGACTAACGCTACTAAAACAAAAAATAAGGGCTTAGAAAAATGGATGTGGTTTAAATCGTTCAAAAATACACCGTGCCAAACATAAAATGACGCATACATGAGGATTGCAGCTAATAACCAACTTATGTAAAATCTAAATGTATATAACACGAGGGCAAATTTACTATTTCTTTACCCATTTAGGCAAAAACTTTGCCAAAAAATGGTTGTTAAAACTAAATTTCACCTCATTTATACGATGTTTTTCTATTAAGTATAAATATTGAATACTCCTTTATTGTATTTTACTGATAAAAGGTTAAGTTTGTGATATGCGATTTTTGATAAAAATAGTATTGGCTATCACAGTAGTATCGACGTTGTTTTCTTGTAAAAAAGAAACGACTTGGGATTTAGATGCTGCCATTCCTATTGCACAAAGTAATTTGAATATTAGTAATTTTTTTGGAGATACTATCTTTAAAGCTGACCCTAGTGGGTTATTACATATTGCTTTTAGTAAAGATATTTTGAACTATACCATGGATAGTTTAGTAAAATTACCAGATACAACCGTTGCTATTAGTTATGTGTCTTTTTTTACCTCTTATATAGCGCCTAATACGGTTATCTATACCAATAGTGCTTCTACCGATAAGGAAATCACGTTTAATGTTAGTAATGGAGTAGAGCTCAGTAAGGCTATTGTCAGAAAAGGAATGTTGAAAATTGAATATTCTAATACCTATACTCAGCCTTTAAATTTTAATTATGATATTAATTCGGCTACACTGTGGGGAAATATATTACACGTTAATCAAACCATAGGAGCTGGTTCCATTGCTAATCCAAGTACGATTACTAAATATTATCCCTTAGATGGATATACGATTGCAATGACGGGTTTATCGCTTAATAAAGTGAACACTTTAGTACAAACGTATACTATTAGTACGGATGTGTCAGCAGTGGGCGATCAGTTGCAAGTAGGACAAGGGCTACAGGTAAAGCTTTCTTTCGTGGATATTATTCCGGAATATATACAGGGATATTTTGGTAAACAAGATTTATCGTTTGGGCCAGATTCATCAGCGATTAGCTTTTTAAAAAATTTCAAACCAAGTAATTTATTATTAACTCAATCATCTATTAATTTTCGAATTATTAATGAATTTGGAATTGAAATGAGTAGTTCCATTAATAATTTGAGATCTATTAAAACATCACCTCCAAATGTGGTTACATTAAATGCAGGTAATTTATTACAATCCATTAATATCAATAGAGCAGGAAAAACCAACAATCCGTCAAACCCTGTTTTTCCTTGGGTGCAGCAAATAAACATTAATAACACTAACTCTAATTTAAATCCTTTTTTAGAAAACTTACCGAACTATTTTGGTTACTCGGTTCAGGCAAAATTAAATCCCTTGGGTAATATTTCGGCAGGTAATGATTTTGCGTATTATGGGCATGGTCTTAAAGTGATTGCGGATATTGACATTCCATTGGCTTTATCGGCTAATAGTTTTTATTTAGTGAATTATGCTAAAGTGGATCTATCTCATTTGAAAGAATTAAACAACGTTAATTATTGCGATTTGTTTTTGCAAGCACGAAACAATTATCCATTCGATGCTCAATTACAAGGCTATATGATTAATGATCAAAACCAAATTATTGATTCGATATTTATGCCTGGTCAAAATACGATCAAGCAAGCCGTTACTGATATTAATAATAATGTATTAAACTACGTGGATACCAAATTAACGGCATCTATCGGTGTTGACAAGGTTGCCAATTTAAAATCGTGCAAGCAAATTAAATTTGTGATTCAGTTATTCTTACCCAATCAACCAACTCCTATCAAATTGAAAGAAGATAGTTACTTGGATTTAATGTTGAGTGCAGATGTTAATTATAAAGCACACGTAAACTAATGATACGGAGTTCTAAAAAATTAAACTACTGCGTATTCATTTTATGTTTATCCACTGCTGCTTTTTCTCAGTATAACTCAGAGTTTTTAAATTTTGAAAAAACGGGACGAAGTATTTCTTTGAATGGAGAATATGAGTTAGGCTCTAATGGGGTTTATAATGGCTTGGTCAATAAATTTTTATACGGAGGTTATATTGATAAAGCAACTAAGGATGCATCGGATAAAACGATGAAACAACTGAATGTAGCTGGTGCTAATATTAATTATGATCTGTCCGTGTTTTTTGGTAGAAGCCCTAAGTATTCCTTTTTAATAGGAGTTAAGGATCAACTCATTTTTAACTCATCATTTACCAAAGATTTTTATGAGTTAGCCATGTATGGTAATAAGCCTTACTTAGGTGAAACTAAAAGCTTAGCTGGTTCTAGTATAAACTACCTTCATTTTCAGGAAATGAAGTTGGGGTTAATTTGGCATAAAGTAGATTCGACAGCAAAAATTGGAGCTTCTATTTCTTTATTAAAAGGTCAGCAATTATTTCATATCAGAGCGATGCCTGGCTCATCCTTATATACCAATAATGATGGTACTGAATTAATTTTTAATTCGCATTTTAATATGGCATTAAGCGATACAAATTATCGTAAAAATCCTTTAGCCTTTACTGGTATTGGCGCCAGTGCCGATATCTTTTTTGAAACTCCTTACAAAACTAAGAACGGTAAAGAATGTGTATTGACCGTGAATGCGAATAACATTGGTTTTTTACATTGGACAGATAATAGCGTTCAGTATAGTAGTGATTCGTCCATCAAATACACGGGTTATCATATTAATAATTTATTTGATTTAAAAGATTCTACCTTATCTTCCATAAACCGCGATACTATTGTGCATAAGCTCACAGGTGCACGAAAGCAATCTTTTAATGTGAATATTCCTACCAACTTAATTATTATTAATAAAATTAAATTTACGTCTAAGTTTACATTAGGTGTTGGTTTTAGGTATTTATTTAATTCTAATTTTAAACCTTATTTTTTTACAGATGGAGAATATGCGTTTACACCTAAGTTAACAGGTGCTTTACACATAGGCTACGGTGGTTACTCCAAGTTGAATATAGGATTAGCATTTTCATACAATACTAAAAATTGGTATTTTAAATTGGGTAGTAATAGTTTACAAGGCTATATATCGCCCGCAAATACTTACGGTCAGGGTGCTTTTTTAAGTTTGGCTAAAAAATTTAAGAGATAAATACAGCTATCGATATTGTACTTTTTAGTTGAATAAACATACCAAATGAAAATTGCCTCCAATAAATTATCTGATTTATATGCTTTTTATAAAAGCGAATTAGCTACTATTTATGAGCAAGACGAGCTTATGTCCATTTTTGAATTAGTATGCGGAAAAAATTTAAACTATTCAAAAACGGAAGTTAAACAACACTTTCATGAAAACATCAATCAATCAGATGTATTAAAAATATACGATGCTTGTTTGGAATTAAAAACTGGTACACCTGTTCAATATATTTTAAAAGAAGCTTTTTTTTACGATTCGTTTTTTGAAGTAACTTCCGCAGTACTTATTCCACGCCCAGAAACAGAGGAGTTGGTAGATAGAGTAGTTGCAGATTATAGATTACAAATTTCAGATTCAATAAGCAACAATCAACAATCAACAATCTTAGATATTGGAACAGGTTCTGGTTGTATTCCCATTACTCTAAAAAAACAATTTCCTTCAGCTCTAGTTGCCGGGATTGATGTATCCGAAAAAGCCTTAGAGGTTGCCAAACGAAATGCCATCAAACACAACGTAGAAGTTGAATTTATTAAACTAGATATTTTAACTGAATTCAACTCATCACTCATCACTCATCGCTCATCACTCATTATTAGCAATCCTCCTTATGTGTTAAAGTCGGAAGCGGAACAAATGGCAAAACGGGTATTGAGTCACGAACCCCATTTAGCACTGTTTGTAGAAGACGATGATCCGATTATTTTTTATAAACGCATTATTGATTTGTGCGATACACATTTAGAAAAAAACGGTTGCTTGTATTTTGAATTAAACCCCTTATATGCTCATGCCGTAAATGATTATGCCATTGCCAGTAATCTCTTTATATTTAGTGAAATTTTACTGGATATGAGTGGTAAACAACGATTTTTAAAAGCACAGAAAAAATGAAAATACTTAACTTAATTTTATTATTTGTTTCACTAAGTTTGTTTTCGCAAGAACGCATAGAAACGAATGTTGATGTTGTGGCACACGCTGTTGGTGGGCAAACCGACGTTGATTATATTTTTGCTACCCAAGTTATTTATCCGCCAACCTTATTAAAAAAAGGTGTAAGTGAAGATGTAACGGTGTATTTTACGGTAACGGCAACAGGCATTGTAAAGGATCTTGATTTTAAACAGGCATTTAGAGAAGAGTTTAAAACCGAAGTAAAACGGTTATTGCGTTTTATTAATTTTGAACCTGCTAAAATTGGTAATGTAAATGTGGCCTCTCAAACTTTCTTAACCTTTAAGTTTAGCCCCGATAGCTACCGTAAATACTGCAAACAACGAGGATTTATTATCCCTAAGGATATCAAAAATTACGATACCAGTTTTGTAGTGTATGATAGAGCCGACGAATCGCCTGAGTATAGTAGGGGAGAAGATGCCTTAAATCAATACATACTAGATAATTTAGAATACCCCGATTTAGCTATCAGACAAGGATTGCAAGGCACTGTTATTTTAGGCTTTATAGTAGAAGCTAATGGAACCATTAGTAATATTGTGATTCAAAAAGAATTTAATCATTTATGTACCAATGAAGCCATTAAAACATTGCGAAATACCAAATGGAAATCTGGTAAAAAAGATGGCAAAAATATTAGGTACATCACTAAGTATCCCATCGTATTTAATTTAAAAAACATTAATAAAGATAACGCTACGAGCGAACAACGGTAAGTGAAGGGATGGGAGAGACTGAAGGGACTGGAGAGAGGGAAGAGACAAAAGGGATACAAGATTTAGGAGGAAAGACAAAACTTTAAAAAATAATAATTCATAAATCAAACAAATACAAAACATAGATTACTAACGCATTATAAAAACTCAGTGTACTCTTTTTTTCTCATGAGACTCTGTGTTAAATTTTTTAAAACCAATTCAAATGAAACACAGCATCAGCCCCGACAAAGCAATTACTTTACAAGACGTTAAACACATCATAGATTCTAACGCTACCTTAGAATTATCGGATAAAACGAAACAACAAATAATAGCTTGTCGCGAGTATTTAGATAAAAAAATGGCTGCTCAAAAAGAGCCTATTTACGGTATTAACACAGGTTTTGGTTCTTTATGCAATGTAGTAATTCCTAATAATGAATTAGAACAATTACAAACTAATTTAGTAATGTCGCACGCCTGCGGTATGGGCAACGAAGTGCCATTAGAAATTGTGCGCTTAATGTTGTTGCTAAAAATACAATCCTTATCCTACGGAAAAAGTGCCGTGCAATTACAAACCGTTGAACGTTTAATTGATTTATACAATCATAAAATTTATCCAATTGTATACCAACAAGGCTCTTTGGGCGCTAGTGGCGACTTATCGCCTTTAGCACATTTATCTTTGCCGTTACTTGGTATGGGCGAAGTTAATTACCAAGGCAATAAATATCCTGCCGAAGTGGTATTAAAGCAATTGAAATTAGAACCTATCACCTTAAAATCAAAAGAAGGTTTGGCTTTGCTTAATGGAACTCAGTTTATGAGTGCTTATGGTGTGTGGTGTTTATTAAAATCACATAAATTAAATGCCTTAGCTGATTTTATTGGCGCTATTAGTTTAGATGCCTTTGATGGTCGTGTTGAACCGTTTAAAGATAATATACATATCATTCGCCCACACAAAGGGCAATTGCAAACAGCGCAAACCATCCGAAAACATTTAGAAGGAAGTGAAATACTGGCGCAGAAAAAAGTACAGGTTCAAGATCCTTATTCATTCCGTTGTATTCCGCAAGTGCATGGTGCAACTAAAGATGCTACCAATTATGTGAACTCGGTATTTGAAACAGAAATTAATTCGGTAACCGATAATCCAACAGTATTTCCAGAGGACGATGAAATTATTAGTGGCGGAAATTTCCACGGACAACCTTTAGCAATTTCTTTAGATTTTTTAGCCATTGCGATGGCCGAGTTAGGAAGCATCTCCGAACGCCGTGTGTATCAATTAATTTCAGGCATTCGTAATTTGCCAGCTTTTTTAGTGGCTAAGCCAGGTTTAAATTCAGGCTTTATGATTCCTCAATATACCGCAGCAAGTATCGTGTCTCAAAATAAACAATTATGTACACCTGCTAGTATAGATAGTATTGTTTCGAGTAATGGACAAGAAGACCATGTGAGTATGGGAGCTAATGCAGCTACCAAATGTTTTCAAGTGATAGAGAATGTAGAGAAATTATTAGCCATCGAATTACTGAATGCCTCACAGGCATTGGAGTTCCGACGCCCATTAAAATCGTCTCAAAAAATAGAAAAAGTATTAGCTGATTTTAGAAAACTGATTCCCTTTATTAAAGATGATAAAGTGATGTATCAAGAAATGGAGGCTACCTTACAATTTATTAAGACTTTAGCTTTATAAGAATTGATATAGTTAGAGTTCTCAAAAAACGAGGCTGTCTCAAAAGTCGATATTACGGTCATCCTGAACTTGTTTCAGGATCTAAAAACCAGTAAAATCAATACATTTAGAGATGCTGAAATAAATTCAGCATGACTAAATGCTACTTTTGATACAGCCTCATTTTTACATTAAACACTTAGCTGAGTATAGGCGTTTTGACAACCTGAGCAATAGAATTGAAGCTTAGTTGATTATAAGCATTTGTAAATAGATAATTAAGTTGAGCATAGCGAACATACGGGTGCTAGATTGGCGTATGTTTTGTATATTTATAGCGCTTAGCGATAAGTTACAGGCAAGCGAAGAGCGACAGTGCAACCATCAACATTTGTGCTGACATCGGACGACAAAATACACCAAAGCCCTCCCACCAACCGACTGTATAGACTGTTGAAAATTAGGAGGACAAAATGGACTTTATTAGCAATTAAATTGCGAACTTGCAACTTTAATTTTGACAAAAAAAATCAATGAAGACAAAAGAGAAAATAAGCATAGACGAGTTTGACGGCAAACGCTTTCAAATTAGACTTGTAGAGCCAAAAGCCGACAAGAAAGCTGTATTAACTCACTATTTGCACAACATCCACAATGGAGTTTCAAAGCATTACAAAAAGGACGCTTTGAAAATTTTAAAAGAATATGTAACCTACAAACAAGACGAAGAAAATTTATCTTTAGTAGCAGAGGACGCTTTACAACAACTACTTTTTGAAGTTGAAAATGTTCCTTTTCCAACACCCGACAATTATACTTTTAAATTTATAGACCTTTTTGCAGGTATTGGTGGCTTTAGACTTGCAATGCAAAACCTTGGTGGAAAATGTGTATTTACAAGCGAGTGGGACAAAGAAGCACAGAAAACATATCGAGCAAATTTTGGAGAAATTCCTTTTGGCGATATAACAAAACCACAAGTGAAAAATTACATACCAGACAACTTTGATTTATTGTGTGCAGGGTTTCCTTGCCAAGCATTTTCAATTGCAGGAAAGCGTGGAGGTTTTGACGACACAAGAGGAACGCTATTTTTTGACGTTGCAGAAATAATTAAAAAACATAAACCTAAAGCAATCTTTTTAGAAAACGTAAAAGGTTTAAGAAGCCACGACAAGGGCAAGACACTTGAAACAATCTTAAATGTTTTACGCAACGACCTTGACTATTTTGTTCCCGAACCACAAGTAGTAAACGCAAAAGAGTTTGGCGTTCCTCAACATCGTGAACGAATTTACATTGTTGGTTTCCGCAAGGACACAAGAATAACAACATTTGAATATCCAAAACCGACAAAGAAAAAAGTAAAATTTGCGGATATAAAAGAAAAAAAAGTTCCTGCAACGAAATACTTTTTATCAACTCAATATGTACAAACTTTAGTCAATCATAAAGCACGACACGAGGGTAAAGGAAATGGTTTTGGTTATGCAATTATTCCAGACGATGGAATTGCAAACGCAATTGTAGTTGGTGGAATGGGTAGAGAAAGAAATTTAGTTTACGACCATAGAATTACAGATTATACTCCGACAACACATATCAAAGGAACGGTAAACCGTGAGGGCATTCGTAAAATGACACCGAGAGAATGGGCAAGGCTACAAGGCTTTCCCGACAAATATGTAATACCAGTTGCTGATGCATCCGCTTACAAGCAATTCGGCAACTCCGTTGCCGTGCCTGCAATACAGGCTACAGCAACGAAAATTTTAGAACTAATAGGAATTACAAATGCTAACAGGAAATAAAGGCGAATGGAGTGAAATATATGCTTTGTTCAAGCTACTTGGCGACAAACAATTATTTGCAGGAGATGCAGACTTAAACAAAGTTGAAGAACTCTTTTACCCAATCATAAAAATCATTCGCAACGAAAGTGGCGGACATTTTGAATATGAAATAAACGGAGATTTAGTAATAATCTCAGGAGGAAAGGAAAAGTTAAGAATTCCTGTAAAGACATTTACAGAGCAAGCTTCAAAATTGCTAACTAAAATAAAGGGAGAAAAAGGAACGTTTGGCATTCCCGAAGTTGAGGCGTTTATGACATCAATAAATTGTCAAACACTAAAAGCAAAATCAACTTCTAAAACTGATATTCGTATTGTTATTCACGACCAGCGAATAAACCAAACAGCAGAATTAGGTTTTAGCATAAAATCTCAAGTTGGTAATGATTCAACAATTTTAAACGCAGGTAAAACTACCAATTTCATTTATCAAATTTTGGGCTTTAAACCAACACCAAAAGAAGTCAAAGATATTAATGAAATTGACACCAAGAGTAAAATCAAAGACAGAATCGAAGCAATTAAAAAGCAAGGAGGAAAATTTAAATTTACGACTCTTGAAAACAGTGTTTTTAAAAATAATTTAGTCCTTATTGACAGTTTACTTCCAAACATTATAGCCGAAATTATCAAGACCTTTTTCACAACAACATTAAGTTCAACAAAAGACCTCACAGAAAGCATCAATAAAGCAAATCCGTTGGACTACGACACTCAATTTGCACATACATTTTACGACTACAAAATAAAACGCTTCTTGACTGATGTAGCTTTAGGAATGACACCTTCCAAAGTTTGGACAGGTATTTATGATGCAACAGGTGGTTATTTAATTGTAAAAGAAAATGGAGATGTTTTATGTTACCACATTTACAACAGAAATCAATTTGAAGATTATCTTTTCGCAAACACAAAACTTGAAACAGCAAGTAGCACAAGACACGATTTTGGTAAAATATATGAGGACAATGGACAATTTTATTTTAAATTAAACTTACAAATTAGATTTAAATAAAAAACGAAAGACGATGGTAAATATGAGCGGACACATTACGAACGAAAGAACGCCAGCCTGTAACACGGGTTTGGCAAAAGTGGCGGTTCAGTGCTCCGCATACACATTTGTGGTTAATCAAAGTTTGGTTCTACGCATCAACATTTTTGGTGAAAATCGCCACCTTCG
>JANYGR010000268.1 GCA_025359355.1 Bacteroidota bacterium
GGCTTATACGTTTGTAAACTAACCATGGAAGGTGGAGTTCAACGAACAATTAAACTGGTAAAGAAATAAAATAAAATTATAGTTACTTTATTAATCTTCCCAATAATCAATAATTAAGCCGTCAGACGGACTAATGCCGATAGTGCGTTTTTCGATACCGAAATTAAGAATAAGCGCATCGTCTAAATATTCTTCTCCTTCTTTGCTCAAATCAATTGATTCGATAGTTTCTCCAATCACCTCTACCCACATTTTTGTGGTGGATGCATCAATAGGAATCATTCGGATTTTATCACCAAACTCTAATTTGAGAGTTGCTTTTTCTTCTTCAAAATTAAAATCATCAATGATATTAATGCCCGAGCTTTCGTCGTTGCAAGTAATAACTAACGTTGTATTGTCTGTAAAGTGAAGCTCTACATTGTCAATTAATTCAACAGATTCGGAGGGTTGTAATTTATTTACCCAAAAATAGATAATCACTTTTTTGAGTGTTTTGCCTTCAGCAGAAGTTAATAATTTGAGTTGGTGATTGGATAAAAAAGGCATTTTTTATTTTTTATAAAAACGATTAAAGTAAAGAATTGTTGTTTGATATATTTATAAAGATAACCAGGCTTTAGCGGCATCTCCCATAATTATTTTTTTTGTATCATCAGTCAATGGCGCTTCGCGTACTAACGTGCCTGGAACAGCTTCCCCTAGAGGAAAGGGATAATCGGAGCCTTGCACTACTTTATCAGCACCTACTAAATCAATAATATATTGTAACATTTTATGATCACATACGTGAGAGTCAACCCAAAATTTACCCAAGTATTTTTTTGGATTAAACTTATTGTCAATAGCTACTAAATCTGGCCGGCAATCCCAACCATGCTCAATGCGGCTAATGGTAGGCAAAAACGACCCTCCGCCATGCGCAAAGCATACTTTTAAGTTAGGGAATTTTTCAAATACACCGCCAAAAATCATACTACAAATAGCTCGGCTAATTTCGGCAGGCATACCTACTAACCAAGGCAACCAATATTTAGTCATGTGATCTTGTCCCATCATTTGCCATGGATGAACTAAAATAGCGGCATTTGTTTTTTCGCAAGCTGCCCAAAAATCATCAAACTGCGGTTCACCTAAATTAATATTATTAATATTACTACCAATTTGAACGCCTTTAAAACCAAGGCTCATCGCGCGTTCTAATTCTTGAACAGCTAATGCTGTATCTTGCATTGGAACAGTTGCTAGGCCAATAAATTTATCAGGATGGTTGTTAACGGTTTTTGCAATATCATCATTTAAAAATTGAGAAATCTCTAAACAATCTTTTGGTTTGGCATCGTAACTAAACATTACTGGAATAGTACAGATCACTTGCATGTCTGCCTGATGTTCTTTCATTTGTTTGATGCGTACATCTGCGTCCCAACAATTTTCTTCAATCTCTCTAAAGCGCTTATTTCCTTGCATCATCCAAGCCTTTCCTTGTGTATGATGATCTAATTGTATGAAATTTCCGTATCCGAATTTTTTTGTAAAATCAGGAATATGTTCCGGTATAATGTGAGTGTGCGTATCGATTGTAAACATGCTACGAAAGTATAAATTTTAAATGATTTTTAGTAGGAGTATTTATCGGTTGATTAATTGGTTATATATTATTTGATTAAAGATTTGTAACTTATTTTAAAAAGAGTAGTATTACTATCATAGTATGGAACTGCATTCAAATTGTTAATCAGTATAAACACTACTTTGTTTATTAGTTTAAATCGAAGAGAATTTAAAATCAGAGTAAAAAAATAAATTTATATAACTATAATCCAATCTATATGGCAAAGAAGGCTCCTGCAAAAAGTACCGAACAAAAAATATTTGTTTTAGATACTTCAGTTATTATTTATGATCATACAGCAATTAAAAATTTCAAAGAACATGATGTAGTAATTCCAATAACAGTTTTAGAAGAATTAGACAACTTTAAAAAAGGAAATGACACCAAAA
This sequence comes from Bacteroidota bacterium, assembly GCA_025359355.1. GTDB lineage: Bacteria > Bacteroidota > Bacteroidia > B-17B0 > Aurantibacillaceae > UBA4416. The sequence continues at coordinate 2,005 of JANYGR010000268.1, forward strand.
ACTTTTCTGCACGCGAGTTTACAAGATATGTTGATGACATGTCTGGAAATAACTCCTTACAAGATTGGACACCTATTAATGGTAAGTCGCATGGGCGTTTTAAAATAGAAATGCATACTTCTGCAAAATTAGATGCAGAAAAAATCTTCGGAGAAAAAAAAGCAGACCATAAGATTTTAAATTCAGCAATCTATACTGCTGAAATGAACCCAACAAAAAAAGTGGTTTTGGTAACGAAAGACATCAATCTTCGTATTAAGGCCAAATCACTGAATGTTCACGCTGAAGATTATACAACAGGGAAAATATTAACCATTGACGAATTGTATACGGGACGTTCAGTAGTAGATTCAGTCAATCCAGCTATAATTAATACTATCTACGAAAAAGGTGCATGTGCGTTAAAAGATGTCGTGAAAAAAGAAGAGCCTTTAGCTAATCATTATTTTGTTATTAAAAATAATAATGCATCCGTATTAGGTCGCTATCAACAAAGTAACAAAACCATGCAACGTGTTACTAAAACGTCAGCGTTTGGTATCATTCCCAAAAATGCGGAACAAAGTTTTGCATTGGATGCCATTATGAATCCTGAGATACGCTTAGTAAGCATACAAGGTGTGGCAGGTACTGGTAAAACTTTATTATCGTTAGCAGGAGCGCTGGAGCAACGCCGCGATTACCATCAAATTTATATTGCTCGCCCTATTGTTCCTTTGAGTAATAAAGACATCGGATATTTACCAGGAGATATTACATCTAAGCTAAACCCTTATATGGAGCCATTGTGGGACAATTTAAAATTTATCAAAAGTCAATTTTCTGAAAAGGATAAAGAATTGAAACAAATTAATGAAATGATAGAACATGAGAAAATTGTGATTTGTCCATTAGCCTTTATACGTGGACGTAGCTTAAGCAATATGTTTTTTATTGTAGATGAAGCGCAAAACTTAACACCACATGAAGTGAAAACAATTATTTCTCGAGCTGGAGAAAATACCAAAATTATTTTCACAGGTGATATATATCAAATTGATACACCATATTTAGATGCTCAAAGTAATGGTTTAAGTTATTTGATAGAGAAAGTAAAAGGTCAACCCTTATATGCTCACATCACCTTAGAAAAAGGAGAGCGTAGCGAGTTAGCTAATTTAGCGAATGATCTATTATAGAATATTGTATTAGATGAATTCTAATTAATAAAAATTAAACCACGTAAACACATTATAAAATATAGTGTTTACGTGGTTTTGTAGTTTTGGATTAATTTCAGTTTTAATACAGAGTTGAAATTAAAAACAACAGGTATCACCCTGTAGGGGTTAATAACTTTAGGCTTAATAAATTGTATTTTTACACAATATTTTGTTGTTTAGACGATTGAATTTGATGGATAACGTATGAAAATCGGATTAGATATAATGGGCGGAGATTATGCGCCAAAAAACTGTTTAGACGGTGCTATTATGGCTCTTGAATCTTTGCCTAAACATGTGAGGATTGTATTGATTGGGGATAGTGAACAAGCAAAAACATACATTAAACAACAAGGCATCGCTGAAGATACATTTGATTTCGTTCACACAACTGATGTTATACAAATGGGAGAACATCCTACAAAAGCAATTGCTCAAAAACCAAATAGCTCAATTGCTGTTGGATTTAAATTATTAAAAGAAAATGAATTGCAATGCTTCGCAAGTGCAGGTAATACAGGCGCTATGTTAGTTGGTTCTATGTTTTCAGTGAAAGCAATTTCAGGTGTTATTAGACCTTGCATTACGTCTATTTTACCAAAAATAAATGGTGGATTTACAGTGTTATTGGATGTTGGTACAAATGCTGATTGTAAGCCGGATGTATTATATCAATTTGCAATATTAGGTTCTATTTTTGCGAAGGAAGTATATAAAGTGGAAAATCCAAAAGTGGGATTATTAAATATCGGTGAAGAGCCTGAAAAAGGAAATTTAGTAGCTCAAGCCACATACTCTTTGATGAAAGACACTAAAGACTTTAATTTTATTGGCAATGTAGAGGGCTTAGAAGTGTTTGAAGATAAAGCTGACGTTATTGTATGTGAAGGTTTCACAGGGAATGTATTATTAAAAACGGCTGAAGCTTTTTATTCGATGTCAAAAAGACGTAATATCACAGATGAGTATTTTGAAAAATTCAATTACGAATTATATGGCGGAACTCCTATTTTAGGAGTTAACTCAAATGTGATGATCGCGCATGGTAAATCCAGCGCTTTAGCTTATAAAAACTTAATGGTGTTAAGTAAGGATATAGTAGAAGCCAACTTAAACGAAAAAATAAAAACCGTATTTCAATAATGATAAAAGCTGCAATTACAGCCGTTGGAGGCTATGTTCCTGATTTTGTAATGACAAATGACGAACTGGCTAAATTGGTAGATACTAATGATGAATGGATTACCTCACGTACTGGTATTAAAGAACGACGTATCTTAAAAGAACCAGGAAAAGCAACGTCAGATATGATGGTGTTTGCAGTAGAAGAGTTATTGCGCAAGCGAGGCATCACCGCATTAGATATTGATTTATTAATTGTTGGAACGATTACAGGTGATTTAATTTTTCCGAGTACTGCTAATATTATTTGCGATAAAATAGGCGCTAAAAATGCCTGGGGTTATGATTTAGCTGCTGCTTGTTCAGGATTTATTTTTGCATTAGCAACAGGCTCTCAATTTATAGAAACTGGCAAATACAAAAAGGTAGTCGTAATTGGTGTTGATAAAATGAGTGCGATCCTTGATTATGAAGACCGTACAACTTGTGTGATATTTGGTGATGGTGGTGGCGCTGTATTATTAGAGCCTTCAGAAGATGGAAATGGTATTCAGGATTTTATTTTAAAAAGCGACGGCTGTGGTCGTAAATATTTATACCAAACAGCAGGTGGTTCCTTAATGCCCCCAACACACGAAACGGTTGAAAAACGTTTGCATTTTGTTCACCAAGAAGGACAAGCTGTATTTAAAAACGCTGTTGTTAATATGGCGGAAGTGAGTGCAGATATTATGACCAAAAACCACCTGACAGCAGATGACATAGCTTGGTTGGCACCACATCAGGCCAATAAGCGTATTTGCGAAGCAACAGCTAATCGGATGGGCTTAAGTCCGGATAAAATGATGATGAACATTGAACGCTATGGTAATACCACTGCGGGTACTATTCCCTTATTATTATGGGATTACGAAAAGCAACTTAAAAAAGGAGATAATATCATATTATCCGCATTTGGTGGAGGATTCACGTGGGGCTCTATCTGGGTCAAATGGGCCTATGATGGCAGTAAAGTAGGGAAATAATATATTTTAATAGATAATTTGAATGTCAGTTTGTGTCTCACAGACTGACATTTTTGTTTTAAAGCCGTCAAAAAGCGGTAATATTGTCCCGCTTAGGGTAAAAATTGAGCATTGGCACATTTTTAGACAACAGGCAACCGTAAAATTTAATTAATTAAAAATCACATAAATCATGGCAAAATCAAGTGCAAATGTAAGCGTTAAGCCTTTAGCCGATCGAGTATTGGTAGAAGCAGCTCCAGCAGAAACAAAAACAGCAGGTGGATTAATTATCCCTGATACTGCAAAAGAAAAACCAATGAAAGGTAAAGTATTGGCAGTTGGAAATGGTAAAGTAGATGAACCAATGACTGTAAAAGTTGGTGACACTGTTTTATACGGAAAATATGCAGGTACTGAGATCCAAGTAGATGGTAAAGATTTATTAATTATGCGCGAAAGCGATATCTACGCAATCATTTAAGAGATACAAGACCGAAGGGACAAAAGACAAAAGAGATAAATTAAACTCAAGTCCTGACTCCCTTTAATCCCTTAACTCTTTTAAGTCCTAAACAAAAATTCAAACTTTAAAATAAAACATAAAAATGGCAAAAGACATATCATTTAACATCGAAGCTCGCGACGCATTAAAGCGCGGAGTTGATGCATTAGCAAATGCAGTAAAAGTAACTTTAGGTCCAAAAGGACGTAACGTTATTATTGACAAAAAATTTGGTTCACC
>JANYGR010000293.1 GCA_025359355.1 Bacteroidota bacterium
TTTAATTCATAATAAATATGTTTTTTTAGCCCAATTTATTGTTTGTTTCACAAAATACCTTATATTTGTAGCCCTTTAAAGATAATTATAAAAACAAGAATAACATGTATTTAACATCAGAAGTAAAAAAAGACATTTTTAAAAAACACGGTGGTAGCGATAAAAACACTGGAAGCGCAGAATCTCAAGTTGCTTTATTTACGCACCGTATAGACCATTTAACAGGTCATTTAAAATCAAACAAAAAAGATTTTGGAACACAACGTGCGCTATTAAACTTAGTAGGTAAGCGTCGTGCATTATTAGATTACTTAAAAAACACGGACATTATGCGTTACCGTGCTGTAATTAAAGTATTAGACATCCGTAAATAATAATGGATTCTTTGTAAGATTATAAGGCATTCTGAGCAATCGGAATGCCTTTCTTATTATATTTGCCCCCAAGAAAGAAAATCAAAGTAAATAAATATAACCCGTACCAAAAACGTTGGTACACAAAACAAAAACAAACAAATGTCACAAATTGGAATTCAACATTCGTTCGATCTAGGAGATGGACGAATTGTAACCCTGGAAACAGGTAAATTAGCAAAACAAGCAGACGGAGCAGTCGTTGTTAAATTAGGTAGCACAATGATTTTAGCTACTGTTGTAAGTAACAAAGAAGCAAAAGAAGGTATTGATTTTTTACCTTTAACTGTAGATTATCAAGAAAAATATGCGGCTACAGGTCGTTTCCCTGGTGGATTTTTTCGTAGAGAAGCAAAATTATCTGATTACGAAGTATTAATTTCTCGTATCGTTGATAGAGCTATGCGTCCTCAGTTTCCAGATGATTACCACGCTGATACTCAGATTATGATTTCCTTAATTTCTTCAGATAAAAAAACAATGCCTGATGCCTTAGTTGGTTTAGCAGCTTGTGCAGCAGTTGCTGTTTCTGATATTCCATTTAACGGAATTATTTCAGAAGTACGTGTTGCTAAAATTGATGGAAAATTATGCATCAATCCAAATATTGATGAATTACATACTGCAACCTTAGAAATGATCGTTGCTGCTACTGAAACCGATATATCAATGGTAGAAGGTGAAATGAGCGAAGTATCTGAAGCAGAAATGTTGGAGGCTATTAAATTTGCTCACGAAGCAATTAAAGTTCAAATTAAAGCTATTAAAGAATTTGCTGTAAAAGCTGGTTTAAAACCAAAACGCGAATATTGTCACGAATTAAACGATGCTGATTTAAAAGCTGCTGTTTCTAAAGCAACTTACGATAAAGTTTACGCAGTTGCTAAACAAGGTAATCCTGATAAAAATGCTCGTAAAGTAGCGTTTAAAGCTGTTTTAACAGAATACAAAGCAACCTTTACTCCGGAAGAATTAAAAGAAAGAGAAGCATTGATCAACAAATATTATCATGATGTAGAATATGATGCCGTTCGTCAAGCTACCTTAGATACACAAATACGTTTAGATGGCCGTAAAACTAACCAAATACGCCCAATTTGGAGCGAAGTAGGTTATTTACCAGCAGCTCATGGTTCTGCTATCTTCCAACGTGGAGAAACTCAATCGTTAACTACTGTAACATTAGGTACAGGAAAAGATGCACAAATGATTGATGGTGCATTTTACCGTGGAGAAACTAAATTTATTTTACATTATAACTTCCCTGGTTTCTCAACTGGTGAAGCAAAACCTAACCGTGGTGTAGGTCGTCGTGAAGTTGGACATGGTAACTTAGCAATGCGTGCATTATCTAAGGTTGTACCTACTGATACTCCTTACACAGTGCGAGTGGTTTCTGATATTTTAGAATCTAACGGATCATCATCAATGGCTACAGTTTGTGCTGGTACATTAGCATTGATGGATGCAGGTGTTAAAATCGCTAAGCCAGTTACTGGTATCGCTATGGGTTTAATTACTAATGATAAAGGACAATACGCTGTACTATCTGATATCTTAGGTGATGAGGATCATTTAGGCGATATGGATTTTAAAATTTGCGGTACTAAAGATGGTATCACGGCTGTACAAATGGATTTGAAAGTTAATGGTTTACCATATGAAGTAATGGAAAAAGCGTTATCTCAAGCTCGTGAAGGCCGTTTACACATTATGGGTGAGATCATGAAAACTATTGATGCTCCTCGTGCTGATTACAACGAAAACGTACCTCGTTTTGAAGTGATTATTATTCCTCAAGAATTTATTGGTGCTATCATAGGACCTGGAGGAAAAGTAATTCAAGATATTCAAAAGAAAACTGGCGCTACTATCTCAATTACTGAAGTTGATAACAGCGGACGTGTTGAAATTTTTGCTGAGAAATTAGAAGACCTAAAAGCTGCTGTTGCTCGTATCAAATCTATTGTAGCAATACCAGAAGTTGGAGAAGTATACGAAGCAAAAGTAAAATCAATTATGCCTTATGGTGCATTTGTTGAGTTTATGCCAGGTAAAGAAGGTTTATTACACATCAGCGAGTACGACTGGAAACGTATTGATTCTTTAGAAGGATTAGTAAAAGAAGGCGACGTCGTTAATGTAAAATACATTGGAACAGATCCTAAAAACGGTAAAGCAAAATTATCTCGCAAAGCATTAATCGCTAAGCC
>JANYGR010000317.1 GCA_025359355.1 Bacteroidota bacterium
TTAGAATCAGCTAAAAGCCTTGATAATATAAATTATTAAGGCTTTTTTATTTTCAGAAGAAATTGTTTTTTATTCTGAGTAACTTTAATAAAATTAATCCAATCGTTTACTAATAATTTTGGAAACATTGCCAAACACTTGTCCCGGCGAGAATTTGCGCCATTCAAAATCATTGAGCTCTCCACCAGAAATAAGATAATAATCAAGTCCAGCTTGTTTGAATTCTTTTAAAACGTGATCTCTAAAGTTAATGCAAGCAATCCAACCATCCTCAATATCTTCAAACCATTCTTCGTAATACGAATCATCAGATGAATGAAAGTTTAACACGTTTTCGCCAATGAGTATATATTTATTAATGTTATGAAACATTAAATCATCTACTATATCTCGTTTCAACAACATAATATCATTATTAATGGCATCGTTCCATTCGCCTATTAATTCAATAATTGCATAACGTTCCTCATAATCAACAAATAAAATTTTAAGGTATAAAGTCTCACTACCCATATCATCCCATTGTGGGTGGATATAGTAATTGTAAACCGTTTTGCTAAATTCAAACTCGCTATACTCGGTTCCATAAAAAGGCGACTCTTCGTCTTCGGAAGCAATGTACAGGTGTTGCCAATTATAAAAAGGTTCTAATTCGTGCATTTGGTGAGGATTTAGACGCTATGTCTATTTCACATGTTGATATTTATTATTTTTTTTAATTGTCATATGGTATACGCCTTATCTTCATCGGTACTTGTTTACAACAAACCTTTTATTAGTGGCTATTTCATACTGAGTCTGATTTGAGTAATTATTTTTTTTGTATATAAAGGGAAATCACCTTGCATCATCCAATTGTAGTAAGAAGGTTCTTTTTCAAAAACTTCTTTTACTGTTTTATCTTTATGTTTTCCAAAACTAAATACTTCTTCATTTTTTTCATTAAAGATGATACGGCCTGCTAAATCAGCACTTTTGGAACGAGTTGTTAAGGTGCTCAATACAGCCATATCATTTTTTACAGGAATTGTTTTGTTTCCTTTATCATCTTCAACTTCTGTATGCTCGTAATGTTTTAATTGTGCTTTAAAAATTTCATAGGTAGCAATTGTATCAGCCTCTGCGGAATGCGCATTAATCAAGGGTTTACCGCAATAAAATTTGTAGGCAGCTGTTAAATTACGAGGCTCCATTAAATGAAAAATATTTTGAACGTCAATTAATTTTCTGTTTTTTAAATCGAAATCAATATCGGCTCTTAAAAATTCTTCTACTAAAACGGGCACATCAAATTTATTAGAGTTAAAACCTGCTAAATCGCAATTCGTTAAAAACTGAGCTAATTGAGGCGCTAATTCTTTAAACGTAGGGCAATCAACGATATCTTTGTCGTAAATACCATGTATTTTGGAAGTGAAAATAGGTATAGGAATGGTAGGGTTTACTTTTTTTGTTAAGATGTCTGTCGAATTATCAATGTTGACACGAACAATAGAAATCTCTACAATGCGGTCAGAGCCAACGTTTATACCTGTTGTTTCTAAATCAAAAAAAGCAAGGGGTTTGGTAAGGTTTAAGTGCATAAGTTATTTTAAAGAGAACAATTAATTAATCAGATAAAATTAATAAATTTATGGTAAGTCTTGAAAACTGTTTAAAATAATATTATAAAACATTTGAAAAACCACTGCTATATAAAAGCACTCATCTTTGTGATGTTATTTTTGATCACTTTCACGGGCAGAGTGAATGCTCAGGTTCTTTCTGAAAGTAAATTTATAAGGTATTTTAATTCTCAAAGTTATGCCGGTAAGGTTAATGTTATTGATACCTTAAAAGGCAATTTGAAGCTAAAATATTATCCTTTAGTTAAAAACGAACTACAAAAAATAAAGGAAAAGGCTATTGCAGATAATAAGACTGATGTGCTAGATAAGTTTCTTTGCATTGAAGGTGAGATGTATTATTTAAATAAAAATTATTATAAATGCATTCCCATTTTTATTGATTTGTTTGCCAAACATAAAATCAAAAATTATAAAGACAGTAGTAAAGTTTTTTCGTTATTAAAAAAGTCTTACATCAAAACCAGGGCACTTAATAAGGCAATTGAAGTGCATAAGTTGTTAGCTGCATTAAAGGTGAAGCACTCTGATATTGACCAATGGGAAATGAATCCTTATTTAAGCACCATTTATTACGAAATGAAATTATACAATGAATGCCTTAAACAACAGCTTTTGGAGTATGATGATATGAAAGAAGATAGTTCGGCGTTATTGGGTTATTATAATAACAGAGGGTTGTATTGGAATAAATATAATAATCAAGATAGTGCGATTGCCTGCTTTGAAATAGCAAAAAAAATATTTTACAATACGCATGCTCACAAAAAACTAAGACCCTATGATGAGTTTGTTATTGGATTAATTGAGGGTAATATTGGTCAATCGTTTATGGTGTTAAATGAGTTTCAAAAGGCGATACCTCTCTTAAAAAAAGATGTGAGAAGTAGTGTTGCGATAAAAGACTTTAATAATGCCGCTATTAGCCAACTAGAATTGTCGAAATGTTATTTAAGTTTAAACCAATTAGACCTTTCTAAACGCTATTTGGACAGTGTGAATGAAGTGCTTCCTTCTCTAATTGATTATAAACTTAAATTAAATACATTAAAACAATATGCGGATTATTATCACCGTGCAGGATTATTAAATGAATCTATTCTTTTTTATAATAGATATATCAAAACAAAAGATAGCTTAGATAATCAAGAAAGTATGAAAGAATTAATTGCTACTCAAGTTGCCTATCAAATGGAAGAAAAGGAGAAGTTAATTGCCACTAATCAGCTAAAAATTAAGGAAGAAGGTATAGAAATTACTAAGCAACAAAGTGTAAAAAATGTACTGTTAATTAGTGGTATTTTGTTGGTATTAGTGATATTATTGGTTTTGTTTCAATTGAAAAAAACAAATCATCAAAAACAATTATTAGAATTAAGGAATAAACAAATAGAAACTAGAAATGAAATTATTAATAAATCATTGGTAGAAAAAGATTTATTGATTCAGGAAGTTCATCATCGCGTTAAGAATAATTTACAAATAGTATCTAGTTTACTTAAGCTTCAAGCTGCTAAAAGTAATAACGAGGAAGTGAAAATTTCCTTACAAGAGGCCTATGATCGTATTAATTCAATGGCTCTTTTACATCAGATGTTATATCGAAACAACGAAATGACGAGCTTATCATTTGATGCTTATCTAACCAGTTTAATTAATCAAATATCAAGTAGTTTTTCGAGTGAAGATAAGTCTATAAAAATTGAATTTAATTTAATCGCATTAGAATTGGATTTAGACACTGCCATTCCATTAGGCTTAATAACCAATGAGTTATTATCCAATGCCTACAAACATGCATTTAGCGGGAAAGAAGGTATAGTTAGGATTCAATTAAAGAAGTTATCGAAAAGCTTGTATCAACTTAAAATTGCAGATAATGGTAAGGGTTTACCCGATAATTTTAATGACCTAATAACTGATTCTTTAGGCTTAGATATAGTTAGCATATTATCAGATCAAATAAGTGCTGAATTAAAAGTATATAATGATCATGGTGCAAACTTTGAGATTATTTTCAAAGCCTAATTATATTAACGTTTAATTTGATAAGTGTTTCAACGTTTCTTCTACCGTTTTCGTTTCTTTAAAAAAACTATTTATTTTATGGATAACGCCTTCTATTATTGAATCTGGGCAGGATGCCCCACTTGTTAAGATAATGCGTACTGTTTTTTTATTAGGTAAAAAGGAATGAGAAATCAAGTTTTTTTTATGGGGGTAATCAAAATGATGAATAGTGTTAGCGTCAATAATTTCTTTTTCCGAAGAAATAAAATAGGTTTTAAATTTTCGTTCGCACAATTCTACTAAGTGAGATGTGTTACTACTATTATAGCCTCCAACAACAATGGCTAAATCAGCTTCTGAATCTAATAAGCCATAAGTAGCATCTTGGTTTTCGTTAGTGGCATAACACAAAGTATCGCGTGTATCAGCAAAGTGATTGGCTATATCATTTACACCATATTTTTGCACCATGATATTTTTAAAATAATCGGCAATAGCTTGTGTTTCGCTGGCCAACATGGTTGTTTGATTGATAACTCCAATTCGTTGTAAATCTTTTTCTATATCTAAATTTTCAGAATAACGATCTTTAAAATCGATTTTAAATTGTTCTTGAGGCTTAGTTCCCAATATATATTCGGCTAATAATTTCGATTCTTCCATATCTCTCACAATAATGGCTCTGCTGTGCTTGTCGCTTCGCGAGAATGTAGATCGTGTTTCTTCATGATTGTATTTACCATGAATAATAATCGTATAATTTTCCTTACCGATTGTTTCTGATTTTTTCCAAACACGTTCTACAAACGGACAAGTTGTATTATAAGCTTCTGTTTTAATTTGTTTTTTTTCAAGAATATCAATAATGTCTAAAGGCGCACCAAATGCTGGAATAATAACAACATCATCACTTGTTAATGTGTCAAATGATATTAATTGATTGCCATTTGTATCTTGTAAAAATTGCACGCCACGATCCGTTAAATCGTTATTAACATCAGGGTTATGTATCATCTGACTTAATAAAAATACACGCTTACCCGGATTTTCATCTAATGCTTTAAATGATATTTCAATGGCATTTTCTACACCGTAACAAAATCCAAAGTGTCGTGCAATTAAAAATTGTACTGGTCCAAAATCAAGTAGAGTAGGTGAGTTGTCTTTTTTTCGAGGATCTTGTATTTTACGGTATTGTTTTATTTTACTGATAATAGGGCTTCTATAAAACTCAGGTACATTAAATGCTTTCATATGTTGTGATGTTATATTTTGATATTATATATCCCTTCTGTCCCTTCAATCTTTTAAGTCTTTTTTTCTTATTTCAATATTAATTCTTTCACTAATTTTTTACCACAAAAATGATTAACCTTTTGTATGATGTCATCCTTAGCATAAGATAATTCATTACGCACAACTGGAGAGTCTATAGACACATACAATAATCCATTCAAATAGTTTATTTGTGTTGTATGTTTGGCTACTGTTTTTCCTACGATGCCTTCCCATCCATTACGAATAGCAAAAATACTGTATTTCTCATCTAATTTTTCTTCTTTAAAAATTTGAGAAATGGCATCGCCTAATTTTATGAGGTTATAATTTTTAGCCATTTTTTTCTATCGTTCCTCTTTCTACATGGTAAATAATATGTTCGGATTGATTTTGTTTAAACACTTCTTTAATGCGTAATGGGTGTGTATCTGTAATAAATACTTGCCCAAATTGCTCGCCACTCACTAATTCAATCAATTTTTTAAAACGCGTTTCATCTAATTTATCATAAATATCATCCAAAAGTAACAAAGGTTTTGTTTGCTTTTTTTCTTTAATAAATTCAAATTGCGCCAACTTAAGTGCTAATAAATAAGATTTTTGTTGACCCTGTGATGCGAATTTTTTTAAGCTATTACCTTCTAATTTAAACTCTAAATCATCGCGATGTGCCCCTACAGTAGTGTAATGAACGGCTCTGTCTCTTGGTAAATTTTCAGTTAATACATCTTTATATAATCTATCTTTTAATGTTGATTGGTATTCTAAACTAATAATTTCGTTGCTACCACTTATAAATTGATAGTTCTTATTAAACAAAGGAATAAATTCGTTTAAGAACTTTTTTCTGATACTAATAATTTCTTCGCCGTGTGCAATCAGTTGATCATCCCATACTTCAAGAGATATACCATCAAAACTTCTGCTTTCGTGAAAATGTTTTAATAAGGCATTACGTTGTTGTAAAATGTGTGTATAGGCAATTAATTTTTCTAAATAATTTTTATTGTATTGCGAGATAATACTATCCATAAATTTACGACAACGTAATGCGTTACTAAAACATTTTCACGAAAGTAGAAGCTTTGATGGGATATCGCTTGAAGTATGGGATGATCAACTGATTGCACACGGCGAAGAAATTATTAGTATCAGAAAAAAGTTCTTAAACGAATTCATCCCCTTGTTTAATAAGAATTACCAATTTATAAGTGGTAGCAACGAAATTATAAGTTTAGAATATCAATCAACATTAAAAGATAGATTATACAAAGATGTATTAACTGAAAGTTTATCAAGAGATAGAGCCGTTCATTACACCACTGTAGGGGCACATCGCGATGATTTAGATTTTAAATTAGAAGGTAATAGCTTAAAAAAATTCGCTTCACAAGGACAACAAAAATCTTATTTATTAGCACT